>CAYUGU010000062.1:0-12505 GCA_964444345.1 uncultured Bacteroides sp. | reverse complement strand
CACGCCCAGCTCGACCTCGTGGTCGACAACCTCGGCTGCTGCCGCAGCGTCTCCACCACCGGCGACCTCGGGCTCGCCCGACTCAACATGGGCGAGCGTTCTTTCTCAGCACCACTGCAATATATCACTCCCGTCGAGGAACGAGTAAAGATCCGCAACGCAAAAGGGGAGGCCTACATCGACTTCAAGGTCAACCAGACCGCCATCATCCCCGAATACCGCAACAACCCAAAGGAGTTAGCCAAGATACGCGCCACAATCGACTCCATCAAGGTTGACCCCGACACCAAGATAACTCAGCTCGCCATCACCGGCTACGCATCGCCTGAAGGCTCATACGCCAACAACGAGCGTCTCGCCAAAGGCCGTACGCAGGCCCTCGCCGACTACGTCCGCAAGCTCTACACCTTCCCCGCCAACCTGATGAAGACCTCATCAGTGGCCGAGGACTGGGCCGGACTCCGCGAGCGCGTCGCACGCAGTTCGATGACAAACAAGGAGGCAATCCTCAAGGTGATCGACTCAAACCTTGCCCCCGACGCCAAGGACGCGAAACTCCGCGCCGACTTCCCCACGCAGTATAAATACATGCTCGAAAACTTCTACCCCGCGCTGCGTCACTCAGATTACGTTGTGGGCTACGAAGTCAAGAAGTACACCGACCCCGCCGAGATTGCGAAGGTGTTCCGCCAGAACCCCTCGCACCTCAGCCTCAGCGAGCTCTTCATCCTCGCCGGCACTTTGCAGCCCGGCACCGAGGAATATGCCGACGTGTTCCGCACCGCCGTCCGCCTCTACCCCGACGACACCACCGCCAACCTCAACGCCGCTAACAGCGCGCTGACGCGCGGTGACCTCGAGGCAGCCGCCAAATACCTCGCCAAGGCCGGCGACACCCCGCAGGCCACCTACGCCCGCGGCGTACTCGCCGCCAAGCAAGGCGACTACAAGAAGGCCACGGAGCTCTTTGCCGCCGCCAAACGCGCCGGCATCGACACCGCCGCCGCCGAGCAGGCCCTCGCCACCGCCACCGCCCCAGCCGTCGAATACCTCCTCCAATAATAGAATGGAGAATGGAGAGAGGAGAATGGGTATCGCAATAGCCACCCGCCGCAGTACGGACGCGATTCTTCGCGTCCACGCCGACCCGGAACCCGACCTAGTACGGACGCGATTCTTCGCGTCCACCGCGACCCAGATATGCAGCCTTTCAGGCTGCCGACCACCTAACCCGAGCGAAGCTCGTCAACGCTCAACCCCGGAGGGGTTTCACTGCATATTAACCCCGGATAGGCCAGCGAAGCGCGCATATCCGTGGTGAATGAAATGAAGAAATCAATACACATAATATTAACCCGGGCTCCGGCCTAACCACCGGCGCCCACTAACCAAAAACAAATCAAACATGAAAAAATTCAAGTTTGCAGCGGGTCTCTTAGGACTCGCAATGCTCGGAGCCTGCTCCAGCGACGCCCCCGAGCTCGTCGATAACGGCGGGAACTCTGGTGAAACAGCACAGATGTATCTGTCTTTAAACTTCAAAGGCCAAGATACAACTCGTGCCACTACAGATGCAGGAGAGTCTTACGAAAAAGAAATTAAAACTCTTCAGGTTTTAATTTACGATGCGTCTGGCAACCTCTATGTAAATGAATACATAGATTCATCAGACGCAGATTCTGACAACTCCATTTCGGGTACTACCTGTATATTTGGAGTTGATTCTTATAAGTTCAACACAATGTTGAACAATAGGACTAAGAACTGGAAAATCATTCTCTACGCTAATAGCGCGGAAATCACAACAGCTGCTACAATCAATACAGCTGCCGGCTTCGAGGGTTCAAGTGGTACAGCTGTTACTTGGGGCGTAGCTAACTTTAGTGGTGATCCTGCAAACACAAAGGGTTTCATCATGAGTAACGCAAGCGAGAGCCAGACAACTCTTGAAGATCCCGCTACTGGCCATGATGGTACTACTACCCTAAAGGCTTGGAAAATCCGTGGAAACGTAGAGATTTCACGTCTCTGTGCACGTTTTGACTGGGACGAAACTAACTCCATGATGGCTACAAACGCTTACAAGCCCGAGGTAGATAACAATCTTACAATGACAATTCTTGGCATGGATGTAAATACCTTTGCATCTAAAACATATAGAATTGCTCACTACTCAAAGGATGGTTCAAATTCACACACAGATGGTATGACGAACTATATCAAGGATGCTGCTGCTGGTAAAATCTATCGTGTTACAGAAACTATTACTGGTGTAAGTGACGATGATAGTGATCGTTTCCCGACTTACGCAGGCCATCATTATTCTTTGACTGCAGATAAGAGTTTGTATGATCGTCCGAATACCATTACAACTGCAGAGGCAACTGCTTTGACCAACGCAAGTGCTAATCCTTCAAAGGATTGGTTCTATAAGATACCCTATGCAGCGGTAAAGGTTAAATTTGAACACAAAAACTTTACGGCTTCTGCTGCAAAGCAGGAAAGAACTTTTGCAATCAATGGTGTTTTCGTAGGTGGTATGCGTGACATTAAAGCAATGAAAGGCAAGACTCTTGACGAAGTAAAAGCTCTTTTCGATTGCAAGCTTACGGACACTGATGATGCAAAGGAACTTACTGCCTTCAATGACTTCGTAGAGACATTGCATAACTGGGTAACCAGTTACACATTCAAGGATTATGATGATGCCGAAAATGGTTCATCAAATAGAACTGCCGATATGAATGCGTTCAAGAATGCATTCAATAATAAGGTGGTTGAATATACCTACAATACTGATGACCAGTGCTACCGTTGTTTCTACGCAGCGCTCATCTACAACAATAAGGACAACGAGAGCCTTCTTGACAGATATGGTATTTCCAGAAATACTATCTATAAGCTTGGTGTGAACTCGTTTAAGTTCATGGGCTTGAATAGCGGTTACCATCCTGGTGATGACACGCCCGAATCTAATGTGACTACACTGAATATGGAACTCTCAGTCAAGATTCTTGACTGGCAGGTAGTTAGCGAAAATAACTGGGATTTTAAATAAATTCCCACAAGAAAACTTCTAAGTGAATAATTTATCCGTAGGGGGAGTGAAATCCCCTTACGGAACCATAGGAATAACGTTCCCCTTTCTCCTTTCAAAATTTACACCGGCCTAACATATAACCCGCCTAACACTAATGAAACTTAAAGGAACTTTTATATTACCTGTTACATTACTCGCGCTTGCTTCATGCTCGGGTTTCTATGAGGATCTCGACCCTTGTCCTCAAGGTGCTGACGTTTCTCTTACCTTTACACGCAACATGCTCCAAGAGGATTTATACGACACACACGTAGATTGTGCAAAGCTTCTACTCTTCGATGGCAACGATGATTTTTTTGGTGAATATGATTATGTAGAGGGTAGAACAGTCAATCTCGAGTTGCCAGTTGGTGACTACAAGGCTATTGTTTACGGCGGTATGTCTTGTGAGAATACTGATTTTCTCTTCACTACTGCGCCTGGTCCTGGGCTTAAATATAGTCAAGTGGAAACCTACTTAAAGGGAACGAGAGGTTCTGAAAGCAATCGAAAACTTCATGATCATTTCCATGGACTTGGTGAATTTTCGGTTGAGGAAAACGATATGTCGCATCGTCCTGTGACAATTGACTTGACAAAGAACACCAACAACTTCAACGTCACTCTCTCATATTCTGATGGGAGCGCAATATCTGAGTCCAATTTCAGATTTGAATTGTTAGCAGACAATCATGTAAGTAATCATGAAAATACTGTTCAAAAGCAAGGAACTCAGGTAACATATGCCCCACATGATCTGACTTCCACGAGCAGTGGAAAAGAAATTACTGCTCATATCTCGACACCAAGAATTACCTTGGATCCTTCCTCGGTTTTAAATGTGTATAAAACCGGAAGTGCCACGCCTATTCTAAGTATACCGCTAATTCAAAATATTGAAAAGATACATCAAGATGCTCTTCCGGGATCATCGCTTCAAGAATATCTTGATAGAGAGGATACATGGAATTTTGAGTTTACTCTGGATCCAGAATCCGATAAATTCACGGGCATTTCTTTCAAGATTAATGATTGGGTAGTTATAATCAGCGAATGGGATCTCTAATCAAGCCCTCAGCATCTGACTGATATGCCATAGCTGATAGAAATCTAGTTGCTCCCCATTCATTACCATAGAAACTCAGAAAAATAATACATTCAAACCTCCCCAATAGAATGTGTAGCTTAAGATTAAAAACGTTAACCCTATATCTGGCAGGGATGTTACTACTTTCCGCTTGTTCATCAGACTATCAATTTGATGAGCCAACTGGAAACGTAGCAGATGAACAGTTTTACATATCTTTCAATCTGACAAATGTAATGTCAGACGATGTGGCGGACTCTAATCATCCCTCTGATAGTACGCCTACTCGTGCTGGAGAAAGTAAACTTCCAGATGAATATAAAATCCGGAAGAGTTCTATCGTGGCTTTACTTTGTGAGACAGATGCAAATGATAAGCCATCAAATGTTGTTGGCATTGCTACAGGAGATAAGGTGATAGAACTGACAGGATCGGGAAATAGCAAGAAATTGGTAATAAACATGGGAGCAGCCAATTTTTACCAGGAGAAGAAGAAATATAGACTTTTCGTTTTCGCAAATCTTCCGGCAGCCTTGAAGTCTCAGCTTAGCGCTTGTTATAATATCTCAATGACTGTAGTTAGTAAGTATTTAGCCTCTTACACTACCGCAACCGCTGGTTTGACTCCTCTTAAATTGAGCTTAAGTACCTATGATGGACTTCCAATGGCAACCGAAATTGGAAATGCAATTGAACTCATGGTTTACCTGAGGGAGGGAGATAGATATAATCATGGTACCCCAGAAACAGCCTACATAGTACAGGCAAACTCTGCTAACCCCGATAGCAAAGTTGACTCACATACTGCTGCAACTTTAATGCTAACCCCTCTTTATGCAAGAGCCGATTTCCTCGAAAACAGTTCTTATCCGGGGTTCTCTTATCCAATTTCTTACACATATGATAATGGAACTACGCAACAAACCAAAACAGAGGTATACATTGATTTCAAATTCGCACATTTGAAAAATGTTGCAAGTAGTTCTTACCTACTTTCCCAACAGACGGCTAATGTTTATAGTCATCCTACCAATCTTACGTTGTGTACGCCAACTAACTGTTCAGTAAAAATTACCAATAGTATCAATGGTGCCTCACCGGCATTTTACATGCCTGAGAACTGCCCTGTTATTGGTAGCGATAACAAGTTGACATATGCAAAAGCAACCTATATAGAACTCGATGGTAAAATTTCAATTCCTGCTGGGACTGATTGTGACGTTGCGGATGAAGTTAGAGCCGCAATTAATCCTGCCAGCTCTACTCATCCTGATCTATGTTATTACGATGACGGCACATTCCAATCTGCCCTTATGGTGTGGGATTCCTCAAAAACAGGAAGTAATTGGCATAAGCTTTCATGGGAAACTAAAACTGTAGATAGTCAGTCTGAAACGGGTTACTGGGTCACCTACCGTCACGCCATCCGCCACGGCGCAGTCGGAACAGGTTCTTCCGACGCCGAAGACGGAGTGGTTTACCCCATGGAATACGGCATAGTCCGCAACCACATCTACCAGATCGGCATCGCCTCAGTCTCGGCCCTCCCGCACCCCTGGTCAACCACCACCCCCGTCGAGTCGGTCAACTCCGAAATTAATGTGACCATCTCGACGCCGCAGGTCTGGAAGAAATGGCACCGCGAGGCTTACGAGATACAGTTCTGAACCTGACACCGACACTGACCTAAACAAATCTTATATATTGTCCAAAAACTTTCACGGCAAGACGATATCGCACCATGATACGAAAACTTCTTACATATCTCTCTCTGACCCTGTTATTGGTCGCTACCGGCTGCTCGGACGACCCGATTTATGAGGCGCCCCGGGGTGACTCGTCGCTGACGCTGCTTATCCCATCGACGGTGATGAGCCGTGCCGACGATGACAGTTTCTATGATGACCATGCCACCAACTCCGGCACTGTCGAGGCAGCCGAAGCCAAAATCAAAGACCATTTCTATGTGGTCGGTTTCTGGGGCACAGGCACAGACAGGAAATACTTCAAGGAGAAGCTCACCCCGGAAATGGGTATATCGGTCGATGACGTCTACCGAAGCTACACATTTGATGTGGCCGAAGGCACCTATGACATATATATAGTCGCCAATGTCCCCGAGATGACAACCAAACTCTCAGGGACAATCACTAATGTTTCATCACTCGAAGACGATGTAAAGAAACTCGTACATTCCTACGTATCGGGAAGCACAGTCACTTTGCCCAATACCGCAGATGGTCTTCCGATGGCATGTCACCGCGCCGTGACAGTCGCCAAGAAGAGCTCGGCCACTGTTCACGCAAATCTCGATTTCCTCTGCGCCAAGGTGCGCCTCACCGTCATCCATGACGAGACATTAGGCAAGAAGGGACTTAAGGTTACTAAACTGGGTGCTGAAAATCTCTACTCGCCCGTGAACTGCTTCGATGCCGGTACATCGCTCGCTTATACCGACAACAAGTCCTTAACCTCAGGTGCGGGTTCGATAGCACATTACGCGCTGACTTCAACGCTTGCCAACAAGACTCTGGAGGAATTAGCAACCATACCGACCGACGGTGCAGCCGACCCCATCGACTTCAGCGGGGCCACTCAGCTGACGGCCACAGAGTTGGCCAACAGTGACGCGAACGTATTCCAGAGCATCGGCTACCTGCCCGAGAGCCCCGAATACGACTCCACGCACCCGGCCACCGCGCTGATAGCCACATTCGCCTCCGGCTCAGAGAGCAAGGAGATAAAGTTCCCCGTGGGCTGCACCAAGAACGCAGCCACCCCGAACCGCATCACAAGCTGTGACCGCATCGAACGCGGCCACTTCTACGACATAGTAGCCAAATTCATCGGCGGCGACGTCTTCTTCTCCTGGACCGTCTCCGACTGGACCCCCGAGTCACTTTCTATAAAGTTGGCCGGTAACACGACTCTCTGGCTTGATCAGGTGGAAATTGCCGACCCTGATAAGAACGAGCCTGCGGTGAATGGTGAAGACGCCTACCGAATCCCCTATACCACCTCTGCTCCACGACTCACATTCAAGAGTTGTGAGGCTAATGGTAAGCCCATTTTCGATGTCGTCGAGAATAAAGATGAGGGTGTTCTGGAAGTTTCCCTTAACTCTTCTGTAACTGCCTCGACAACACTACCACCGGATTTGGGATTCTGGGTGATAGCCGGAAACGTGCAGAAATGGGTGCAGGTCAAGGCAATCGACGCATCCACTTTCTTCCGAATCAGCCCTGACGACCGTTTTCTCTACATCTCTCAGATTGTGAACGAGCGTTCGTATTCACTTGTATATGAGTATGCCACCAACATGGACTCCTTCACGCTCAATCTTGAGGATTACGATAACCCCAACACAGCCAAGGAAAAGGCTGATATAAAGATTGCTGTTTACACAGGCACCTATACAGGCACGCTCGACGGTCTGGAGCCTTTCACGCAGGAAGTCAGAATGGTATCTGCTGATGGTGTGAAAGTCAGGAACCTGAAGGACATCCCGACGCTTACATCAGGCGCTGAGTTTCCGAAATCGGGAGTTGTGGTAATCACCATTACCGAGCCGGCTAACCAGAAGGCGTTCGGCAAGAAAATCACCGGTTCGATCAAGGGTACCGGCACCAGCGGCTCGGATGTAAAGTCCGACCATGGTAACTTTGAGATTAACCCTGCCGCTCAGAAATACATCATCCACTTCAAGTCAATCAAGAATGATTGGGGTGATCCCCACGTTTACGTCTATCAGCCATTGACTCACTACAGTGCTGAGAAAGGAAAAGAGTTAGACGTATTCGATACCAAGGGTTCATTCAACTGGTTGGAATATAGTTTCACTGGTAAAGTCGTTTTCAAGGGATGGAAGAGCGAGAATGGAGCAATCGAGGATCCCAAGGAAAGTGAGATTCATAACGTTACTCAAGCTGGAAACACATTCAGTGCTTATCAGGTATGGGGTGAAGATGGATCGTCGATAGGAGATACCGAATACTTCACGGATATCGACCTCATAGCAGACCATCGCGCCAAAGTAACCTGTGGGGATTGTAAGAATAGTACTAAGTACAAGAAGACATGGCCCGGAGTGCAGATGATATATGAAGGGGATATTAAAAATGAAGGCGACGGTTGGTATAAAATTGAGCTTCCGTTGCTGGCGGAGCCCGGAAAGGCACTTGTGATGTTCGCGGATGGCCATAATTGTGGTCAGAATGATGCAAACCGTTATCCAGCCCATCAGAATCCGGGTCTACCGTTGCCTAACTTTGCAACTTGTGAGGCGTGGTTCCTCTATGATGCTACAAAGAAGGATCTTCTCGACTTCTCAGATTACCCGCGTACATCATATGCTGGCAGCGGAGGCGTGGTTGAAGAAGATAAGGTTGTTACATTCCGTGCCCCGAAAAATAGTTCAGATAGCAAGATTACCGATAAACTCTATATGTGGTCAAGCAACGGAAATATTACCTCTGGCTGGCCCGGAAGTAATAAGACCGGTGAAATCGATGGTTATTACTATTGGAAGTTCACCGTCTCCGTACCAAAGGGCAAGACACCGGCTGACATTATCACTGGTTATAAGTTTGTCTCGGGTAACGATGGTACCACCGACGACATTAAGTGGAGTGACAACCGGCATAAGGAGGTAACTACTGCTGCTACTAAACAAAAATTCGGCAACTGTGATTATCTCTACACCATCTGGGCCGAAGGTAACACAGAACCCACGCCTGGAGGAGACGGTCCAACTAATGGACAGGAATTGGATAAATTCATCCCAGGAGACTATAGGGTCACATTTAATGGAGATTATCGTCTTTGGATGTGGGTGGAAAATGGTGATGCCATTTCCGAGAATAAAGGAGAAAATAAGGACGATAAGGGAAATATATATTATGGACAGTGTGATTTTACTTTAACTATGACTAGTTCGGATTCAAATAAACATTTGAAGATTCAGTTCTCATGGACAAATAAAGAAAAATCGAATACCTATGATGTGCCACCGAGTTGGTTCAAATGGGATAGTTCAATAAACAAGTGGAAATGTGAAATAGGAAACGTTTCAATTTAGTAACTTAACCTCATGGCAAGATATATCAAAATATTCTTCTCTCTCCTCGCTGCCGTGCTGCTGACGGCCTGCAGCTATGATGACCTCCCCTGGGAGGGCCTCCGAAATACCGAGGAGGAAGTCGTGATTCCGTTCTCTACAGACGCGGACTATATAATCGGGTCTGAGACGCGAAGCACTGACACCGAACCGGCCTACAGTGTCGAGCAGGTTGACCTGATTGTGTTCTCGGGAGGCTCTTTCATGTATCATAAGACCTATAACAAAGGCACCGACTTCACTGCAGACGAGCAGTTGGTGAAAGTGTCGCGTTCTGCCGTGGCTGATGGTAATTGGTATCTTGTGGCAAACGCCGGCACGAAAGTCTCTACGTTTGCTGCTGAAAGCAACGGCGCCAACCGCACGGAAGCAAATTTCAAGACTACCGTGCTCGCCACGGAGGCTGAAATCCTCAACCCGGGGGCTGGTAAGAACACTATGCTCTATGCCGTACAGAACAACTTTACAGTGCCCGAACCGAATCAGGCTGCTTCGGAGGTCTTTGAACTGAGAAGATTATATGCAAAGATTACTGTTAAGGTGGCCCCCGAGTGCAAGAACTTCCTCGTGAAGGGCACACGCTTCTATGCCGAGGATTCAAAAGTGGCTCTCTCCGGAGATCCTGCAAAGCTGATGAAATTAGCTGCATCAACACTTTACGCCCCGGGCACAGGCAACACAACCACGACATTAGGCCAGACTCACCTTTCTACATCCGGCTCAATAGACTTCTATGTTCTGCCGATGGCCACCGGTATGACCGTGGATGAAGATAATGCTCCCTATAAGTATGCTGAACCGAGACTGCTGTTGGCCGGTCGTCGCGTTTCTGACCGCGATGACGAGGACAATATCCTTGCTCTTGATGATGCAGACACTTACTATGCTTACCAGCTGCCTCAGGCCATCGAAGCCGGGCACAGCTATACGATGACCTTGGAGAGTATTCAGGGCCAGGGTAAAGGCTCGGCTGCCGACGCGTTTGATGATCCGGTGGGCGCCGTGGTGACTTTCAAAGATAACACTGAAAAGGTCAACACCATTATAACCGACGGTGAGCGAGTGATAGCTGTCGCGGACTCAGTGTTCTTTGACGCCGGCACAGCCGATCTCGTCAACCAAAAGATTGTAGTGCATTGGCGCGGTAAAGCAAACGACGAAATCACATTCCCGACTGATAATTTCAAGAATGACTCTATCCCGGGCTGGATTACCAATTTAACTTCCGTTACAGATAATGACGGTACTCCTTCAACTGAAGAGACAGGCAAGAGTCTTGTGCGTAAGACAACAACCTTTACATTTACTGTGAAGACCAACGGTGGTTCTGAGCGTGAATTCATCATGCCGTTCTGCTTCAAGGATAAGAGAAGTCTGCGCACTGAGACCGTCATCACCCAGAAAGCAGCAAACCTGAATCTCTCTGACTATTTTACCATCAAGCTGAAGATTACACGCGGTGCCTCGTCAGTAGAGCTTTCGGAAACCGATTACCTCACTTTCCTCGAGGGGACTCTTCAAGGTATAGACCCCGAAGACAACGGTGGCCGGATACGAAATAATGGTATTCACCTGCCGATGCCCAACTCTGAGAGCGGCACACCGGTGACTTATACCTATACCATCACGCCGAAGACTACAGGCTGGTCAATTGATTCCAAACCTACGGATCTTGACGTGACAACCTCCGGGGGTGCATTCAAGATTGAAGTTAAGGATACGGAATATCCTCTTAATTCGGCCATGGCGATGTATGAGGTATATAAGGATGGCCTCAAGCTCAAGAAGGGAACCCAAACCATTAACCTAGACATTTACCACACCGGCTTCTTCAGCAAGAGCGGCACAAGCTGGTATTATTATGAAGTATTCAATGCCGGCGGTTCCTATTGGCTTGACCGGAATGTGGGTGCTACCTCGTCGGGTATGGCTCATTTGGAGGATAATTACCTGAGTGGTTCCTGGCCTCTGGATGATAATGCTGCCGGAAGCTATATCTCATTTGCTGAAGCATCGAAGGCTGCTGCCAGCAATACTGTCTGCCCCAAAGGCTACCGTCTACCCACACAGGGAGACTTCGAGAAACTCTCGATGCAGCGCACATTCTCTTCCGACCGTCTCTCGACGGGTGCTAAGACTATCTTTGTACCCAATTTCCGTCTGACATATAATGTGTTCCGCGATGGCAGGGCGACCTCAAATGTGGTTTCTTTCTACTTCCCACATAACCGCTACAAGCATCATACGCAGGGAATAAGTGGTGATGAAGGCGCGGGTTATTACCTAACCAGCACCGGTACGGACACAGAAGGCTATTACCGTGTGATGAAGTTCATCGGTATGAACACAACCGCTACTAACCTTAACTTCGGTTCCGGCAAGACCGATCGTCTCGCCTCGCTGCGTTGTGTGTCGGTATTGGGCGCCAGGGTAGACAATACCACATTCACCTATTCCTGCCAGTGCAAAGGTTACACGCATGTGTTCCTCTACCATGTGGCCAAGGATGGCACCAAGACCTTCCTCAACACATGGCCGGGTCAGGAAGTGGCAATCGGGACAATGGCGACTTCACGTTACAACCCATTCAGCTATACAAGCTATGTCGACTTGAACGACAATGACGGCAAGCTTTTCGTTATTTTCAACAAGGTTGTGGGAGGTGAAGTAACAGAGTCGAACGTAATAGAGAAGGCACGAAATGACAGGCAAGGTATCCCCTTCATGAATGGGGATGCATATGACTACAGCTTCGCTAAAATGACTTATCAGCCGGCTGGTTATAACGAAAATATCGTTGACCAGGGTGCCTGGAAGAACAATTCAAGCGGTCAGCAGACCACAACCTATGAATATCGTATCTGGGGTAGCCTGAGCGGTGCCAACAGTGACTGGAAAGACCTTGGCAAGTTCACCAATAACGGTGACGGCACCTACACTATCTCTGGCCTGAACTTTACTGCCAATGGCAAGTTCGTGGTAAGCCAGCGCAAGATCGAGAACGGTTCTGCCGGAGCTTGGAAAGACAGCTGGGGCAAGGCCCAGACAACCAGCACGCAGGTAGTTCTCGGCACGCCGATGAACCTTTACGCGAATACTGCCAACAACTACGACTTCCGTTTCAGCAGTTCGACGGCCGGCAACGCCACCATCAAGCTGAAGCCCTCGGCCACCCACGCCACCGCCGGCTCCACCATCACCGTCACCACCGGCGGCGGAGGTG
>CAYUGU010000061.1:0-12631 GCA_964444345.1 uncultured Bacteroides sp. | reverse complement strand
CAGCCAACGTAAAGCACTGGCATGGAGCGGCTGCCGACAGCTGGTTCTCTCATCTTGCCTTTGAACTCGACGGCGAAAACACATCCAACGAATGGCTTGAGCCGGTTACAGACAGCCAATACAGCAACTTAAAATAAACGGATAATATGAAGAAATTTATTTTTACTTTACTGACATTGATTGCTATGTCAGTGACCATTAACGCAAAGACGTTGGTCGTCTACTATAGTTACACAAACAACGTCAAGACCATAGTCAACGAACTGAATAAGCAGATTGACTGTGATGTAGTCGAAATCCGGCCTGCCGAAAAGGGCCTTGACTATGCTGCCAACAATTATGCCATAGGTAGTGCGCAGATTGCTGCCATACGCAATAATCCGGACGATGCTTCTTCCTATCCTGCAATTGACCCGGTGAACGTCGACCTTGATGACTACGACACCGTGATAATAGGTGCTCCGCTTTGGTGGAGTCAGATGGCCGCTCCGTTGCAGACCTATCTGTTCTATAATGGACCGAAAATGGCCAACAAAAATATAGGACTGATTGTTTCGAGTTCAAGCAGCGGTATTAGCGGCGTTGCAGCCGACGCCAAAAGGCTTATACCTGAAGGCAATTTCCTTGAGCCAAATCTTTGGATTCGCTCCTCTCAGGTTTCTGACAGTCAAACCCTGATTGAGCAGTGGCTTAAAGACATAAAATATTCAAATCTTCTTACGGGAATATCGGTTTTAAAGGCTGATGCGACTCAATTGAACGAGCCGGAGATATTTACCCTTAACGGATCTTATGCCGGTAATGAACTGACTATGCTGCCCAAGGGAGTATACATAGTTCGTCGAAGCGGGGTAACATCAAAAGTAAGATTGCATTAAGTGAAAAGCGCCGAAAATGCCTTGTCGAGTCGCTCGATAGGGTCAGCATAATGATTTCCGGGTACGCTCTCAAACTCGGATTGAATTCCGTTGGCGCGAAGAATGGATACTATTTCCAGGGTGTTTTGCCCAACGATATTGAATGCTTTAGTCTTTGATTGAGACTCTTTGTCTCCGAGAAGGAAATAAGCCCTGCCGTTTTTATGCGGTATGGGCTTGCTTTTTATCCAATCAAGGAATCCTTCATACCAAAAGGAACCCGACAGAGACGCAATGTTCCGGAAAGTATCGCATAAAATCCATTGCCAGAGGGCAAAGAGTCCCGACATTGAAACGCCGACCAGAGTGCGTTCAACGTTAACATCCGCTCCAAGCGCTTTTTCGACTCCGGGAATTACCTCTTGCTGCAGGAGGCGGAGAAATTCGGGCGATTCGCCCTTGAAATCCGGGCTTCCTGCGGGCACTCCTTTTGCCGCCCACGGACTAAAGACATTTTGCCAGTCCATGCCCGTAATCACGACGATAGTCACATTATATTTCCTGCTCGCAGATTCAATCCAATCTGAAAGCATATCCATAGGATAGAGAATATATGCAACTTTATCGGTTGCCCCGGTCTTGGCGCAGAGACATTTCAACCCTGCGATTTCAAATTTCGTTATCATAGAATCTTGTTTATATTCCTAAAACGCTCAGAAATCAGAAAAGGTTGAAGTTAATGCAACATTACGGAAAAAGTCTGCTCCGGAATGTTCGTAATCTGATTATTATTGCTATCTTTGCGCTATGAACAAGATTCTAAAAGTCAATTCTCCTGCCGATTACAGTACATATCTCGGGCTGACAGACAGCCACCCGCTGGTGAGCGTGATTGATTACAACGCGATTTCGCCCATCCGCTCCAGCCTGAATAATTATGGCGTTTACGCAATCTTTCTACGTGACGATGATTCCGTAAATCTTCAATATGGGTGCGGGAAATATGACTATAAGGCCTCTACGTTGCTTTGCGTCTCGCCCGGACAGATAGGGGGCAAGGAAGACAACGGCGAAAGAATTTCAATTTCCGGGTGGGCCCTCCTGTTTCATCCCGACCTGCTCCACGGGACGCCCCTCGAAAAGAGTATCCGCGAATACTCCTTCTTTGAATATCATATCAACGAGGGGCTGCATATGAACCGCGAAGAACATGATATCATTGTCTCCCTGCTGGAAGCCATCAAGCGGGAAACCGAGGTGGAGCGCGATCCGGAACAGAATGAGATTATCATAGGGTATATCAATGTGTTGCTTAAATATTGCAAGCGATTCTATAACCGTCAGTTCATCACTCGCAAACTTGAAAACTCCGATGTTCTTGCGCGTGTTCAGCAAACCCTCGTCGACTATTATGCTCAGGGACTGCAGTTTAAGCACGGAACTCCTACGATTCAATATCTGGCGGACCGGCTGTGTATGTCGCCGAACTATCTCGGCGACCTCATAAAGCGTACAACCGGGGAGACGGCCGGAACCCACCTCAGGAATTTCCTCGTCCTCCGGGCCAAAAACGGACTCTCCGCCGGAAAGACAATTTCCCAAGTGGCCTACGATATCGGCCTTGAATATCCCCAGCACCTCAGCCGTATGTTCAAGAAGCAGACCGGGCTGACCCCGTCAGAATATCTCAAGCGACTTAACAAAGCGGGCCGTTAACCGCAAAAATCTGTAAAAATAGTGCTTTTCACCGCAAAAATTTTGTTTTTTCCTTTTTTAATTTTAAATTTGCAGCATGTTGCAGCAATTGCTTGAGGAATATCGCTCGGTGTCGCTTGAACAGATGGGCAAGGTTAAACTGCTTAATCGCGTCGACACTAAATTCGTCACTACGCTCGACGGTCTGGAGACTCTGCTCCGTATGGCTGCCGGGAGTTACTTCATTCAGGAGATAGAGGGGCGCAAACTGATGCCCTATACAACTCTTTATTATGACACGGATACCTGCGACATGTTCTCGCGCCATCAGCGCGGTTGCAAAACGCGCCAGAAAATCCGTGTGCGCCGCTACGAAAGTTCCGGAATAGGCTTCCTTGAAGTCAAGCGCAAGAATAACAAAGGACGCACTGACAAGAAGCGCATCCAGATTCCCGAATATACCCCCGACCTTAACAACTATCGCGAGTTCCTTACCGCGAAATCATGGTATGGGCAGGCTAATCTGCTGCCGAAACTCAGCAACGAATTTCGCCGCATAACCTTGGTCAACAATGCGATGACCGAACGTCTGACCATTGACCTCAACCTGAAGTTCCATAACGAAATTACCGGGATTGACTACGATATGGGACCCCTTGTGGTAGTTGAAGTCAAGCGCGACGGATTGACCCATTCGCCCGTGCTCGACATCCTTAAAACCCTGCGAATCAAGCAGAGCGGATTCTCAAAGTATTGTATCGGAATGGCACTCACTCATCCCGGACTGAAGCAAAACCGATTCAAGGAACGTCTGCGCTACGTTAAGAAACTTACTGAAAAATCTAAAAAATAAACTTATAAACCCCTTAAATCTTTCTCAATGGAGGAACTCAATGAACCGGCGGCCGTCGTGGCCGAACATGCCAATAACCTATGGGAACTGATCGATCCCACCGGCTTTAACACCTTCGACCTCTGGGAGTTGTTGATTCGCTTTGCCTTCAACGCTCTGGTCGTAACCTCGATTATCCATTTGCTCTACTATCCGAAGAGCCGTCGTCGTGACTATTACTTCACTTTCTCGCTGATTTCAGTTAGTATCTTCTTCCTGATTTATCTGCTTGGAGGAGTGAAACTTAAAGTCGGATTCGCCCTTGGCCTCTTTGCGATTTTCGGAATCATTCGCTACCGAACGGAGTCTATGCCCGTGCGCGAAATGACCTATCTGTTCGTGATTATTGCAATTTCGGTCATCAACGCCTTGTGTTCCAACCTCTTGCAGGCTCTCGTGGCCAATGTCCTCTTCATCGGGTGGATATGGTTCTGCGAAAGTTCGAACTGGATTCGACATGTCGCCTGCAAACTTGTGCTCTACGATCGCCCCGAACTGACCGCCCCCGAGCGTCTCGACGAACTGAAGGCTGACCTGGAGAAGCGCACCGGCCTCGACATCAAGCGAATCGAGGTGGGCCATATCGACTTCTTGCGTGATACGGCTATGCTAAAGGTTTACTATGTTCCGACCGACGACGGCATTAACACCGTGGACACCACCGTTAAATTCCCCAAGGAAGGACAATGAAACTCCGCTCGCTAATTGCTTCGGCCCTTCTTTGTTGCGGTCTTTGCGCCGGCGCTCAGACCCTTTTGGGGGGCGCCGAGATAGGCTATAAGTTCAAGTTCGGTCTCAACCTCGGAGCAGGCGTTGAATATCGCTCGGGTGACTGGTTTAAGGCTACTGACCAATGGTGCGCCGAGGTTTCCGCCTCTTATAAGCCGATTAAGCCGCTGAAAATCGGAGTGGCCTATAAGTTTATTCAGGCTCATAACCCGGTTAGTTATACGACTAACTATCAAGTCGCTGCCTTTTGGGCCAACAAGCATCGCGTCTCCCTGGGCCTCACCGGCGAGTGGAAACCACTCAAGGTACTGACCCTGAGTCTGCGCGAGCGCTATCAGTACACCTATCGCCCCGAACTTCAGGTGCCCCGCTTTGATATTGATGACCTCGAACCCTCCGGCAACAAGACCGTAGCCTCAAAGAGCAAACACATTCTGCGCTCACGTCTGATGGCTGAGGTCAAGCCCTCGAAAAAATGCAGGTTTACTCCTTATTGGTCCTTCGAACTCTATTCGTTGCTGGCCGACGTGAACCATACTAAGAATCTGACCTCCAATGCCCGATTCTGCGACAAATGGCGCGTAACTTGCGGCTCCGGTTTCAAAATCAACAGCCACAATTCGCTCGACCTCTTCTATCGCTTCGCGAAGACTACCGACGAGGATGAACTCGACTCACCTCACACTATCGGCCTGGTCTACTCGTTTAAGATTTAAAATCAGGCTGCATACCCAATAGGATAGCCCGGCACAGATTGCTACAGGAAGGAGCAACTGCTGCTGGGTTGTCATTTCTACCGTGATGAAAATCGCCATCAGCGGTGCCTTGGTTGCGCCCGCCATAACTGCACCCATACCGCTGACAACCGCCAGGGGCATCGGCATCCCCGTCAGATGCGAGAACAGCACGCCCGCCATACCGCCCGCAAAGAGGGTAGGGGCGAAGTCACCGGCAACACCGCCGCCTGAATTTGATGTATAGGCTGCGATGGCTTTAAGGGCGAGCACCCCGATGAGAGTGAGCGGCAACAGATATTTATGGGCCGAAAAAATGGTCATTACCGACCCGCTGATAACGTCGTGGGGGTCACCGTTGGCCATCTTTGCAAGGATTCCGTAGCCCTCGCCGTAGAGGGCCGGAAACAGAAACAGCATTATGCCGAGCAGCGCGCCCGAAACCAAGGCCGATACCCATATGTTCTTCTTTTTCAACCTGGTAAACATCTTCTCCGTGATCGAGCCACTCTTCGAATAATAGGCCGAATATACGCCGCAGAAAAGGCCTAATAGCAGCAACATTGGCAGTTGGTCAAGGGGTAGTTGGGGATGAGTCCACAAAGTCATGTCAGGCGTCTGACCGCTTAGAAGGTATGCCGTCATTGACGATATTATACACATTGCGGCCAGCATCAGCAGCGGCTTGAGCCCTATCTGCATCCTGAGCACCTCAAGAGTGAAAAACATTCCCCCCATCGGCGACTTGAAGATTGCCGCGATGCCCGCGCCGGCGCCACACGCCGTGCACATTATCAACTGGTCGCGCGAAAGCCCGAACCATCTGCCCATATTGCTGCCGATGGCCGCGCCCGTGTAGGCTATAGGGCCCTCCGAGCCGGCCGAACCGCCGAAGCCGAGGGTTATCGAACTGGCCACGACAGGCGCATAAATTGCCCGTGGCGAGATTACGCCCGTTCCGGTCGGGCCGATTGCGTCCTGAATCTTTTCAGTTGAATGTTCAAGCGGAATCCTTACGATATAGCGCACAAAAACTACCGTCAGAACTATACCCGCTAAGCCCGCGACTATAAGCCAGACGTTGGTCTTCGATATGTCCATATCGCCCGTGACGGCCGAGGTGATGACCGCAACAAGCCATTTGAGCAACCAGGCGGCCGCGCCGATTGCCACACCCGCAACCGCTACCGGTAGCCACGGATGACCCTTTGAGTATTTCCGGATAAACTGAACATTCATATTCTTAAAACGCCCCCGGGCCGTAAATAGTTCCCGGAATTTTTTCATTCTGCATTTTTTCATTTTCTCATTTAAAATGCTTACCTTTGCAGTAATTTTTAACCCACTTTTGTCGCTGACATTTATGATTATTATAGGCATTGCAGGCGGAACCGGTAGCGGAAAAACTACTGTTGTCCGGAAAATCATCGAGGAACTTCCCGGTGGGGAGGTTGCCGTGTTGCCCCAGGATTCTTACTATAAGGACCTCAGTTATCTGACTCCCGAGGAGCGCACCAAGATTAACTTCGATGAACCTGCGGCTATCGAATGGCCGCTGTTGGTCAAGCAGTTACGCGAACTGAAGGCCGGGCGTGCCGTCGACGTCCCTACCTATAGTTATCTGACCTGCACGCGCCAGCCTGAAACCGTCCATGTCGAGCCCCGCGATGTGGTTATTGTGGAGGGTATCCTCGTGTTGTGCGACGACGAGTTGCGTAATATGCTTGATGTCAAGGTCTTTGTTGATGCCGATGCCGACGACCGACTCATACGCCTGATTGCACGCGACTGCGTTGAGCGTGGACGTACACCTCAGATGGTGCTCGACCGATATGAAAGCGTCCTGAAGCCCATGCACCTCCAATATATCGAACCATCCAAGCGCTATGCCGACCTTATTGTGCCTCAGGGAGGTAAGAACACGGTTGCCATGCGCCTCTTAACCGACTATATTGAAAGCAGACTCGGAAAGGCATGATTCTCAGAACTGATAACCTCGTGAAGATCTATGGCCGCCGTACGGTCGTTAACCATGTGAGCATAAACCTCACTCAGGGTGAAATTGTCGGTCTTCTCGGCCCTAACGGCGCCGGGAAAACCACTACTTTCTATATGACGGCCGGACTCGTGACGCCCAACGAAGGCGAGATTTTTCTCGATGATATGAATATCACGAATTTTCCCGTCTACAAACGCGCTCAAAATGGTATAGGCTACCTGGCCCAGGAAGCCTCCGTGTTTCGCAAACTGACGGTTGAGGACAATATACGGGCCGTCCTCCAGATGACGAAACTCTCTAAGGAAGAACAGCGCGAGAAACTTGAAACGCTCATTGCCGAGTTCAATCTCGAGAAAGTCCGCAAAAATTATGGTGACCGACTCAGTGGGGGCGAGCGCCGACGCACGGAGATTGCCCGGTGTCTGGCAATTAACCCCAAGTTCATTATGCTCGACGAACCCTTTGCCGGCGTCGACCCTATTGCCGTGGAAGATATTCAGAGCGTGGTCTACAAACTCAAGGAGAAAAATATCGGAATCCTGATTACCGACCATAACGCGCCTGAAACTCTTTCGATTACCGACCGCGCCTACCTTCTGTTTGAGGGCAAAATCCTCTTCCAAGGTACGAGCGAGGAACTCGCCGAAAACCCGATTGTTCGCGAAAAATACCTCGGCCGCAACTTCATCTTCCGCCGCAAGCAATTCACCTAACCGCTTTATTTCAGAAGGTCAATTGCTTTTATTATTGCGGCTTCAAGGTGAGGTATATCATCTTTTATTGCGTTGAAAATCAGTTCTGCATCAATTTCAAAATAGCCGTGAGCGATGTGATTTCGCATACCTATAACTGCACTCCATGGAATTTGCGGAAAGTTTGCAATGAGAAAATCCGGAAGAACTCGGTTAATTCGATTGATTCCCTCGCCTATTGCTGTTATTAAGGTGCAATTTGCTGCAAGCAATTGCATTCCGTGTTGAGAACGATAATAAAAATCGGCATCATCAACAGGTTGATTCCATTCGTTTAACTGAAATATTGTATCGCGGACGGAGGTTAGAGTCTGTAGTGCGCGAAGTTTGTCTGCGTCAGAGTACCGGGATAACATCGTCAGATATTTGAGTTAAGAACTTTGTTGAAAGATGAGAATGACGTCGAACCAAGTCAACTGACGTGTGAAGAATTCCCTCAAGGAAGGATTTCAAACTTGAAACCAGAAGCATCCGTGGCGGCATATCAACCAAAATGTCAATGTCGCTATCCTGGCGGTTATCTCCGCGAGCGACTGAACCGAATACCCATAAATTGTTGACCTCAAAGTCCTTGCGGATTGTGGCAGCATTTTTATGGAGTATTTCAATATAGTTCTGTTGATTCATTTCAATCTGGTTTTGGCGCAAAGTTATACATTATTTTTGAATAATGCAAAGATTTATTCCAGGGAGCGGGCTACGGAGTCCTGGCCTGCGAACCAGATTACGTCGCCAAGGGCGAAGCGCAGCGTCGGCGTGAGGTCCAGGAACTCTCGGCCGCGCTGAATGGCCACGACCAGCAGGTGCTTCTTGCCGCGCAGGTTGGCTGACGAGAGGGTCTTGCCGAGCAAGGGCGATTTGTCGGTCAGTTTAATCGTCTGCAGGCTCACGTCTTCGGTTGTGCCCGATTCGGTCGCTTCCTCGGCTCCCGCTTCAATCAGCGGCATTACCTCGATAATTTTTTCTTCAGTTCCGATAATGCCGACAACGTCGCCTGGGAAGAGGCGTTCGTCAGGCCCGGGAACGGGAATTACGCGACCGCCGCGACTAATTGACGCAATGTTGATTCCATACTTGCTGCCAACGTTGCTGATACAGAGGCGGTCGCCAAGGAAGGGGCAATCGTAGCCAACCGTGCCGTAAGCCATATGGATATCGCTCACCAGATTATTGTTAGCACCCGTGCGTCGCAATTCACGTTCGTTGAGATTGTTAAGAAACTTATTCTCAATACGGCGAAGGCGGTGACGAAGGCGCCGCGAAGCAAATATGGCCCATAAGACGAAGACCGTCAAGCCGAAAATGAAGCCGGCGCCGAGGCCGAAGTGGAGGCCTATGACGTAGATTATGAAGGCAGCGCAGACAATCAGGCGGAAAACGCTCATGCAGACCAGCGGGGCGTCGAAACGCGCGTTGGCGTTGAGCAGGCGCTCACGCTCCCACTTTTTCGAGGCCGGGAAAGTCAGCCCTAACAGGAACGGCGACATAACCGTGAGCGTCAGCACGCAACAGAGCAGCCTTCCCCAGAACCCCGGGAGGTAGTTGCTGACAATCGGGTGAACATACATTTTGAATATCAGCGCAATAGCCACAAGAATTACGCTATAAAGAACTACACGCCATGCGTAGCGCTTAAGCACTGAAATCCAGAGGGATTTAACTTCCGAAGTGGTCGCCGTGCTCTCCGAATATCGGTCAACAAGGTAACGGAAACGCTTGGGAAGATGCTTTTCGACAAACCGATAAACCGGGTCGGCACATTTTATGAATATAGGGGTTGTAAATGTCGTGATAACCGATACGGCCACGACGATAGGGTAGATGGTCGGGTCAAGAACGCCGAGGCTCATGCCGAGCGTTGCGATGATAAACGAAAATTCGCCGATTTGAGTGAGCGTGAAGCCGCTATGAATCGCAACTTCAAGGGTTTGGCCGGAGAGGAGCATACCCGTTGTGCCGAAAATTATCATCCCGACTACCACTACGGCCGAAAGCAACAAGATAGGCTGCCAATATTCCACGATAACCTGCGGGTTGACCATCATGCCAACCGAAATGAAGAACACGGCCCCAAAAAGGTTCTTGACCGGAGTGACCACGTGTTCAATTCTCTCCGCATAGTTCGTCCCCGCAAGAATCGACCCCATGACGAAGGCCCCGAGCGCAAGCGAGAATCCGCACTCAACGGCGCAGACGGCCATTCCGAGGCAGAGCGCCATCGAAACCACCAGCAGCGTCTCCTCGTTGAGCAACCGGCGAACCGAGTTGAATAGCGACGGCAGCAGATAGGTGCCGACCAGGAACCAGAGAATCAGGAAGAAACAGAGTTTGGCTACGGAGAAAATCATCTCCGTGCCTTCAACCTTTCCGAGCGCTACCGACGAGAGGATTACCATCATCAGGACGGCAAACAAATCTTCGACAATCAGCACTCCGAAAACCTGAGAGGCAAAACGCTTATGGCGCAAGCCTAAGTCGGTCAATGCTTTTAGAATAATAGTTGTGGACGACATGGAAATCATGCCGCCGAGAAATATCGAGTTGATGTTAGAGAACCCTAACAGGTGGCCGATGCAGAAACCGGTGCCCATCATACCGATGATGCAGACCAGGCAGGTCACGATTGCCGAACTGCCGCAACTGAGCAACTTCTTGAAACTGAATTCCAAGCCGAGCGAAAAGAGAAGCACCACGATGCCTATTTCGGCCCAGAAGTCGATATTTTCCGCATTGGCCAGCGACGGCAGCGGCTCGAAGTTGGGCGAAGCGAGAAATCCGGCCACGATATAGCCGAGAACTACCGGCTGCTTAATCCATTTAAACAGCAGCGAAACAATTGCACCGAGGACCAGGATATAGGCCAGGTCCATGATAAGCGACTCAATCACGTCAGGAAAGTTGGTTGCTAAGGGTTATAGATTCTGTAGGTCCGAGGGTTGAGAGGTCTTCAAAAAGTTTCATGTAGTCAGTCGTCTCTTTCAGCAGGACTACGAGGTTCATCCGCGTGGTCCGCGTTGAATAATCATAGTCGACATAAGTCTTGACGAGGCTGACCCCATGGTTGCGGAGCACCGATTCGTAGGTAGCCATATTCGTGCATATATCGCCGATTTTAAGGCGGATAATGCGCGATTCCGAGCCCATGTCGTGGCGATGCTCAATGCTTTCGAGTTTAACGAGGATAAAGAGGATAAGCAGGGTGGCAAACACTGCGATAACATACATGCCTACTCCTACGGCCAGCCCGATGATAGAGGCCATCCAGATTCCGGCCGCCGTGGTCAGACCGCGTACTGAGCCTTTCATCTGAATGATTGCGCCGGCGCCGAGAAAGCCGACACCCGTAATCACCTGCGCGGCAATTCGTCCGGGGTCGCCGTTTTTCAGGCCGACGTATTCCTGGCATACGTAGATGCTCACGAGCATGGCGAGGGTGGAGCCGAGGGCTATCAGCGAGAAGGTTCTCAAGCCGGCCGGCTGCCCCTTGCGCTTGCGCTCAAAGCCTATGCAAGCGCCCAGAAACATACTCAGACAAAGTTTGAACAGGGCCTGAGGCAGCGATACCTCAGGCTCTGTCAGTTGGCGTAATATGTCAGTTATCAGTTCTGTCACTTCTTCATTTCGAAATTACGGGATGCCAAACGATAGTTGTCGGCAAAGAGTTCTACGCGATAACTGCCCGGATTGAGCGTGGCGTTCACGTCCCAGTAAATCTTTACTCCGGCAATTTCCTGCCCTTCATACTCAACAACCTTCTGGGCTGAGGCTTCAAGCGTAGCGCCCTCAAAGGTGAAGTGTATGCCGTTGCCGCTCAGCAGGTTGCCTTCGGGCGACGTGATGCGCAGATAGATTGTCTTCTTCCCGACGGGAGTGGAGTTGTTTTGCGGAATGGTGAAGGTCACCAGCAGTTGCTTCGCCTTGGTGATGTTCTTCTCGTTCTTGCCGTTGCCTTTTAGGGCAGTGAGGCTTACGGAACTTACGTTAAGTTTCTCGGCAAGCACCATCCGTTCGGAGAGCACCTTGTTCTCCTTGGCGGTGGTCTGTACTTGAGTACTCAACTGAGTGTTCTGCTGCTCAAGGGTCTCGTTCTGGCGGCGGAGTTCCTCGTTCTGCTGATTCAGTTCGTTGATTTGCTCAACGTAGTGGCGCATGATTTTTTTGAGCGAGGCAATCTCGGCCTGCAACTGCGCTATGCGCTCCTGCGAGAGTTTGTCGCGGCGTTTCAGTTCCTGGCGGAGTTCTTCAACCTTGTTTTTCGCGGCTTCATATTCGGCGCGTATCGAGTCATTGTTGAAGAGAACCATCTGTCCTTCGTGTTGCTCGAAACTGGCCGAGAGTTCGTCGTACTCGTTGGTCAACTGAAGTTGCTCGTTCATCAACTGCAATTCCGCAATCTGCTGCGTGGCCTCCTGAGTTGCCCGGTTCTGGCGCACAAGCATCCAGACCAGACAACCGACAATGACGCCCACAACCAGGCAGGCAATAGCAATTATGCGTTTAGGTTTCTGTTCCATGTTTATTTATTGATGGGGCAGCCTGCACACTTGGCTTGAATCTCCGTGAAGAAGTCATTGCCCTTATCGTCTACCAGAATGAAGGCGGGGAAGTTTTCAACTTCGATTTTCCAGATTGCTTCCATTCCGAGTTCGGGATATTCGAGCAGTTCGACGTTCTTGATTGAGTTGGCGGCAAGAACAGCAGCCGGGCCGCCGATCGAGCCGAGATAGAAACCGCCATGCTTTTTGCAGGCATCAGTAACCTGCTTCGAGCGGTTGCCTTTGGCAATCATAATCATCGAGCCGCCATGGTCCTGGAACTGGTCAACATAGGGGTCCATACGGCCTGCAGTGGTCGGGCCGAACGAGCCGCTTGCCATTCCCTTCGGGGTCTTGGCCGGGCCGGCATAGTAAATCGGGTGATTCTTAAGATATTCAGGCATAGGTTCGCCCTTGTCGAGACGTTCCTTAATCTTG
>CAYUGU010000060.1:0-12631 GCA_964444345.1 uncultured Bacteroides sp. | reverse complement strand
TGATTGTGGCGCCGTCGTGGAGGGGGGAGTTTTTGAAGAAGATGTTTTCGAGGAGCCGGGAGTTGATTTTGGCGTCGATAATGTCGCCGGTTTTTTCGTAGGAGTCGAGGCTGACTACCTGTTCAATCACTATGAGGGCGCCGGTTCTGGAGCGCGCCATGTTCATCACGGCGTATACTATCGGCATTACCCATCGGCGCTGGCGCTCTTCGGTGTCGTCTTCCTTGCCTTCGAGTTTGCGGTGGAAGAAGCGTCGGAGTCCGCGCCAACGCTGGTTGGAGCCGATCTCTTCGAGGAAGCGCTTGATTTGCTCCTGAAAGAGAATCACGAGGACCAGCAGGCCTATGGACATAAACTTGTCGAGAATGGTGCCCGTAAGGCGCATTCCGAGGATTTCAGACGTCAGGAGCCACACGCCGATGAAGGCGAGCACACCAATGAATATGTTTTTTGTGCCGCTCTGCTTCATCAGGCGGTAGAGCCAGAAGAGCAGGGAGGCAACCAGGAGGACGTCGAGCGCGTCTTTAATGCCGAAGTTCTGCAACATAGCGCAAAGTTACGCATTTTATGTGAAAAATGAAAAATGAAAGGTGAAAAGTGGGGCGGCAGGGGCGTCAGTCGACAATAACCCAGTGACCACCTTTGTTTCCTCCTTCGCGTTTAAGGACTCCGGCGTCTTTCAGTTTTTTTATTCTTTTGAAAAGCGCGTTATTTTTTATGTTTAGGAGAGTGGACAGTTGATTATAGGTGATTGTGGGATTTTTTCGAATTAAAATGATAACTTCTTTCAGTTTTTCCGGAAGAGTATTTATATCGATTTTTGTCGTACTTTTTGTCGTACTTTTCGTCGTACTTTTTATATCGCTTTTTATATCGCTTTTTATATCGCTTTTTATATCGCTTTGTTCACTTTTTTGTCCACTTTCTGTTCCGGTTTCTTGGGCGTGGACAGATATGTGTTCAACGACGAGGAAGGCGGTTCCGAGGTGTAGTTTGAATTCGGCATTTCCGTTGCCGTTGCCTTGGAGTTCCTGCTGAACGTTTTGAACTCCCCGGCTGTAGCGGTTCACGAATCCGAGCACTTTCATTCCTTCGGCAACGACTCCGTTGCGGTAGTCGTTGACATAGGGAAAGTTTTCGGGCGTCGCTTTGCCGTAGAGTCCGCCCGGGTTGAGAATCTCAATGCGGTCGTCATATTGATAGAACTGAACGGGGCCGTTGCCTTCATAGTCGCGATGGCATATGGCGTTCATCAGCAGTTCTCGTGTTGCCCAATGGGGATAGTCAACAATCATTTCTTCCCTGAGAGCCGATACCGGGACGGGGCGCCGATTGGTGATCGAGGTGTCAACAAACGTGTCGAGTTGGGTGAGGATTTTCACGAGATTGCCGGCAAATTTGTATTCGCTCTTGATTTGGCCGGCGCGGTCTTGCCCTCCGAATCGAACGTATTGGACATAACAACCCGGCATAAACCGTTCGGGATTTTTCCCGAACATGATGATTCCGGCATAGGTCGGGCAGTTGAATTTGCAGTTGAAGTAACCGAGGGCTTGGAGTTGTTGCTCGACGCTGCGCGTCTCTGAGCGGAGTATCTCCTCGGGGAAGGCTTTTGGGAGGTAAATCTGCTTGAAGGCGCTCAGGTCAAGGTCGTAAATCGTAGCGTCGAGACAAGGGAGAGCGTCGAAAGTGAGCATCTTGCTTGTGCGCTTTTCAAGAAGGAGTTTTTCGTCGGCCTCGGAGGCCACGCATTTACGCGGGCCGTTGCGAATCCATATTCGCCCCTCGTATCTTACGGGAGTGAATTGGCAGGGCTGAACGGTCACTACGGCAACGTCGCCTTCCGGAAGTTTGACCTTCTCGACCGTCATGGTTACTTGCGGTTGGAGTTTTCCGTCGGTTTTAATTCCGCCGAGGTTCTGGAGGAGTTGGTCTGTGATTTTCACCGAGCCGTCAACTTTTCCGGTCTTGTCATCGGCGCCGATAATCAGGTAGCCGGGTTGGTTATGGTTGGGCAAGTCGTTTGCGAAGGCGCAAATGGCTTGGCCGAACTTAGTTGTATTGTTGGTTGATATTGTGCGTTCAATGCGGTCGCTTTCAATATCAGAGAGGAGTTCTTTTACTTTTTCGGGCGTGGTCATAGGAGGGGGGGAGTTGACAACTTGGACGTTTTGCGCAAAGTTACGCATTTTAAATGAAAAATGAAAAATGAAAGGTGAAAAGTGGCGCGGCGGGGGCGTTTTTTGGGAAAAAGGAAGGCGGCGCTTTTTGGGCGCCGCCTTCGGGGTTATAGGGGAAATCGGGTTTTATTCGATTGTCCAGGTGATTACGGTTTCGCCGTTGAGTCCCATGCCGTCTTCTTCGAAGAATCCGGCGGGGATGGTCAGGGTATAGGTGCCCTTGGCGGTAATCTTCTCCTTGAGGGTCAGAACATATTTGTCGGCCGATTCAGGGGTGTTATATTCGGCGTTCCAGTCTGCAACGTTAGCGTTGTAAACTTCTTCCATAGTCCATTGCTGAATGAGGGTTTCGCCGTTGGTGAGGGTGATGGTTGAGTCGTCGCCCGACCAGGTTAAGGCACAGTAGTATACGCCTTCAGTGGGGTCGATGGTGATGGTTTCGAGTTCGGTTACGGTACCTTCAGCGGGGGTAACTACGGGGCTCCAGTCTCCGCCAACATTGACTTCGCCTTCGATGTAGCAAACGGCGCCCATTACGGGGTTGTAGAGAGTGCCGTTTTCGGTTTCAGACATGAAAGTGCCGCTTTCGATTTCGAGGAAGTACATGCCGGGGGTGGTGATCACATCGCGGAGTGCGAAGGTGTAAACTTCGGCTTCGAAGGGAACTTTGGTGATTTCCTGAGTGTTGGTTTCGTTGTTCCAGAAGTACTCATATTCGTAGCCTTCGCCCTTTTCGGGGGTGAGTTCAGCGAGTTGTGCGCCGGTGAACTTAGCGATAACAATGAAATCGCCGGTCATGGGGTCAACGGAGTTGAGGACGATAGAGCCCATGCCCGAGGGCTTAACGTTGGTTGAAACGGCGAAAGTGATAGTTCCGAATTTTTCAGCGCTAAATTCGTCGTAGCCCTGATATTCGGCGTCGTCGAAACCGATGCTGATTTTGCAGCCGTCTTCTTTGTCGTCCCAGGTGTTGACGCCGGCAATAAGAGCCAGAGAGGCGTCAGCAGAGAGGGTTGCGCCCTTAACGTCGTCGAAAGCAACGAAGAGGTCGGTAGCGTCGTCGGCAATAGCGAAGCCGCCTTCAACGGTGGTTACGTAGAAGTAGCCGGCTTCGGCCTTGTCGGCGGTGGTGCCGATGATTTCGCCGGCAGCAGTGGGCTGAGCGAGGTAGAGGCCTGAAAGTTTGTTGTAGATGGTTACGGCGTCTTCATGCTTCGCTTCGCGGGTTTCTTCGCCTTCGCCTTCGCCTTCACCTTCGCCTTCTTCGGCTTCGGTGTTGTCGTCGGCAGCAAAGGGAGTGAATGAACGTTCGTTGACGCGTTCGGCCTTGAAGATTGAGGCGTTAGAGTATTCGGCGAGTTGCCAGTGAGAGAGACCGGTTTCTTCAGCGGGGGTTTCTTCGCCTTCGCCTTCGGTTTCGGGGGTGGTGGGTTCAGCAGCAGCGTCGTCGGCAGCCTCGGCGGTGGGCATAACTGAGCCCTTCACGAGAACTTTCTTGCCGTTGATGATGTAGATGCCGTTAGCGGCGTTGCTTACGCGGCGGCCCTGGAGGTCGTAGATAACGGTAGCGTTGCCCTGGATGCCGATGCTTGAGATGCCGTCTTCGCCGGGTTCGTCGGGATTTTCAGGAGTTTCGGGGTTTTCAACGTATGAAACGAACTTGTCGCCAACGGCCCAGGTGTAGCCGAGGTCCATGGTCGTATTGATGTTGTCAATAAGACCTGCGATTACATAATCGAATGCGGCTTCAAGTTCTTCTTTTGTTTCGCAATCTTTGATGGTCTGCGTGTAGTAGCGGAGCATAGAACTTGAATCTTCGTCGGTTGCCATGGGCGACTGGTTCCAGTATTCCATGAATTTTTCGACGGTAGCCTCTTTGTCAGCAGCCAGCGGGTCAACGAGTTTAACGGTGACTTTGGTGATCTGCCAAGCGGCGCCGAAGTCGGCGGTAGAGATGTAGCGGAAACCGATCTTGATGGTCTTGCCGGCATATTCGCTCAGGTCGATGGTCTTATTGGGGAATACGGTGTAAGAGTCTTCAGCGGGAGCGGTTACGGCGTCGTTGATTTCAACCCAGTTGAGGGCGGGAGTCTCTTCTTCAGGGGCTGCATCGTAGTAGCCGCCGAAGTCGGGGTCCTTATTGTCGTCGTTGCCCTTTTCGATTACGGCAACGCAAACCTTGAGGTAGTCGCCTACGGGGTTGCCCTTGAGGTAGTTGATAACTTCGTCGAAGTCGAGGGTAAAGCCAAAGTTCTCCTTGAGAGTAATTTCGGGCGAAACGGCGATAACGTCAGAAGCGTAGTTTACCTTGTTGATGTAGCCGTTGGCGGTGAGGCCATACTTTTCGCTGTGGGACCAGATGTCGGCGTCAGCGGGGTTCTCGAAGGTGAAGTCCTTACCCATGGGCGAATAGTAAACGGAGCCTTCGGGACCAACGGTCAGGTTGTAGGAAACAGAAAGACCCTTGTAGGTTTCGGTTTCTTTTACAACGCAGGAAATGGTGGTTTCACCGGGAGCAACAACTTCAACTTCGCCGGCATTGTCAATCGTAGCAACTTCGGGGTTTGAAGAAGTGTATACCATCGGGAGGGTCTCATAACTTCCGGGGAGGTGTGCTGCAACCCAGGGGAAACTGTAGGCCGAGCCCAGGGCTACGAAGTAAGAGGGTTTGGGAGCCATACCCCAGAGGATGGGAGTTTCGCGGGTGTCTTCTTCGCCGCCGACGTAGGTAACGATGATACGGCTGATATTCACAGTGGCGGTGGCTTCAAAAGTTACTTTGTCGGCTGAACCGGTCCAGGTGCCTGCGTCGAGCGTTCCTTCAACGCCGTCAGCGAGGGCAAGATTTCCGAGTTTGCTTTTATCGGAACTCTTATCAACTTCGAAAACTACTTTTTCGATAGTAGCGCCTTCGGTTGCGGTAAATTCAACGTGGGCAGCGGTTTCTTCGTCGGTGCTGGCCTTGTAGAGACGGAGAGTATTGTCTTTCTTCCAAAGGCGATATTTACCGGTGACGGTCATGGTGATGTCGCCTTCAGTGCCGGTCATAGCCTCAGTCTCATAGTGATTGCTATCACTCACCGGGGTTACGCCATATTGATTCTCGGCGAAGTCGAACGTTTCGGTCTGTGCTTCGGTGGAACCGGTGGTGGGGGCGTCGCCGTCAGCGGCATAAGCCAGACCACACCAAGCGCCGGCTGCCAGAAGCAGAGACAGTGCAAGAGTAGAAGTCTTTTTCATTCTGAAACTTGTGTTTATAAGGGTTAGTGAATAATGAATAATATATTATAAGGCGCAAAGGTAGTTAAAAAAAATTAAAAACCAAAATTTAATTAACATCCTTTAACATTGCAGGGTCTTGACTTTGCCCGCATAATGTTGTAACTTTGCCAACGAATTTACAAATTGTCAACATCAAAACATCTATGAAGAACACAACAATGAAAACGCAGCGAAATCAGCGCTTGCGCCGCGAGGTCAGCCGGGCTATGGCCCGTGGCGGACTGACGCCCGCCGAGGCCTTGGAGCAAGTGTTGAACCGACCGCTCGCCAGGGGATTTTATCTTGGGGCTGATTCGGTCATCGTTATGGACCGGCGCCGCCGAAACGCAAAGGTTCCTCCCGCAAAGGGGGGCCTGCGCGCGGCGATGTGGGCCGACCTTTTTGAGCAACTCGACCGCCTGCTGGCCGAAAATCCGCGCCTTTCGCGCGTAGAGGCCGTCTGCCGGCTGATAGCCACGGCCACCTCGCGCAACGGCTTCTGTATCAGTATGTCAAACGCCAAAAGCATCTTAAAGAAATCGGGATGGAAGTGAAACTTGACTATCAGCGAATGGCCGATACGGTCTATGCGCTGTCGGCCCTGCGGGCAATCGAGACCGGGGGCGAACGGATTATTGGCCGCGACGAAGAGACGGCCCTCTTCCGGCGCTTCGAGTGGGCGCTGGCGGAGGTATGCGTGGCCCTTGGCTCCGTGGTTACGGCGATGAACGCCCGCGAGGGGATAGTTGAACTCGACGCCTCGGGTCCGCTGCTCCATAAGACTTTTGAGGGCGCCGTGCTCCAGTCGGTGCTCTTCGACCTGAGGCTGACCGAGGAGCCGCCGGGAATCTACACGAAGGTATTGCGCGGGCTGGTCTACTCGCTCCCCTACCTCCGGCGGAATTAGCCGATAAAGTTGGCGAGCACAAGCGCTGCCATCGCCTCGACTACGGGAACGGCGCGCGGAAGCACACACGGATCGTGGCGCCCGCGCGCCGTCAATGTTGTTGCCTCTCCGCGGTCGGTCACGGTGCGGACCGGGCGCAGCAGTGTGGCCACCGGCTTGAAGCCGACGCGGAACTCTATGGGCATACCGTTGGATATTCCGCCCTGGATTCCGCCCGAATGGTTGGTAAGCGTAACGGGCTGACCGTCAGGGCCGGGAACGAACTCGTCGATCATCTCCAAGCCCAAGCACGTACACCCCTCGAAGCCCATGCCGAACTCTACGCCCTTTACGGCCGGGATGGAAAACATCGCGTCGGCCAACCGCTGGTTCAGACGGTCGAAATGGGGCGAGCCGATGCCGGCGGGCACTCCCGTGATTCGGCACTCGATGATGCCGCCAATCGTGTCGCCGCGCGACTTCACGTCGGCAATCAGTTCGGCCATACGGGCGGCCGCCTCCGGGTCGGGACAGCGCACCGGGTTGGCCTCTATGGCCTCCGGAGTGGGGACAACGTCGGGCGAAGTTGTAATTTTGCCAACTTGGCGGGTATATGCCAAAATCTCAATGCCCTTGGTGGCAAGGAGTTGGGAGCAAAGGGCGCCGGCAACGACCCGGCAGGCCGTTTCGCGTGCCGAGGCCCGCCCGCCGCCGCGGTGGTCGCGATGGCCGTAGCGCGCCTGATAGGTGAAGTCGGCGTGAGAGGGGCGGAACGTGTGGCGCATCTCCTCGTAGTCCGACGAATGTTGGTCGGAGTTGCGGATAATGAAGCCTATGGGTGTGCCGGTTGTGCGCCCCTCGTAGATGCCCGAGAGGAACTCCACGCGGTCGGCCTCGCGGCGCGCCGTGGTCAGCGCGCTCTGGCCCGGGCGACGGCGGTCGAGGGCGGCCTGAACGGCGTCGAGGTCAACCTCAAAGCCGCCCGGAAAGCCGTCGATAACGCCGCCGATAGCGGGTCCGTGGCTCTCGCCAAAAGTAGTCAGACAAATCTTCTGTCCAAAACAATTGCTCATTAAATGAAAAATTAAAAATGAAAAAAAATGGGTGGCCCGGAATGGCCATTATGGGGTATCTCCCCTAAGTCCCGGAGGGACGATCATTATGGGTAACCCCGGGTTTCAACCCGGGGGAAGGGGTCAAGCCTCTCAGTCAAAAGTCCCGGAGGGACGCCTTATGGTGTAGGCTCTGGTCATAAGACGTCCCTCCGGGACTGTGGGGAGGGGTGGTCCCTGTAGTCCCCGGGTTGAAACCCGGGGTTACCCATAATCCCGTCCCTCCGGGACTGTGGGGGAGGGGTCGCCTATGATTTTGTCCCTCCGGGACTTGAGGGATTTTATTTAAGGTCGCGGTCGTCATAATTCTCTCGGGAATACTGGTATAGTTTAATGATTTCGTTATCAAAGGGTTCGCCTATGTGGTGCAACTCCTGATTCTTGATGTATTCTATAACCGGATCCATTGCGTCGGGCGCTATGGTGCAGGCGTAATAGTCGGCTGCCCAACCGTGGAAGGTGCTGAATCGTGGATCAGACTGCATCCAACTGCTGGATAATCCTTTAACCTGTTTCATCAATTCTGACATCGACACGGAGGGATGAAGGTTGACCAACATATGTATGTGGTTTTGAATTCCTCCGATGCGAATCAGTTTGCAGTTTAAGTCTTCGATTTTGCGCCAGATGAAGCGATAAACGTCATCCTTCAGTTTGGGAGGGATGGACATTTCGCGCCTTTTGGTGCAAAACACGATATGATATAATGCCTTAACTTTACTCATAATTAACTAACTGAAAATGAAACATATGTTCTGCAAGTCCCGGAGGGACGCCTTATGGTTACGTCTCGGGGTCATGAGACGTCCCTCCGGGACTCGTGAGGGTGAGGTGTCCCTTAATCCCCGGGTTGAAACCCGGGGTTACCCATAATCTTGTCCCTCCGGGACTTGGGGTTACCCATAGTCTTGTTCCTCAGGGGTGGAGGGGGTGGTGGTGAGGGCGGCGGGGGTGGCGGAGGTGAAGGCGATGAGGTCGGCGGGGGCGAGGCGGAGTTGGAGGCCGCGCTGGCCGGCGCTGATGTAGATTGAGTCGTAGAGGAGGGCCGACTCGTGGATATAGATGGGGAAGGGCTTTTTGAGGCCGATTGGCGAGCAGCCTCCGCGGATATATCCGGTCAGCGGGAGCAGTTCCTTCATAGGAATCAGGTCGGCCTTTTTGGTTCCGGCGACTCGCGCGGCCTTCTTGAGGTCAACCTCGCAGTTGCCCGGAATGACGCATACGAAGTAGTGGCCCGACTCAGCGCCGTGGAGCACTAAAGTCTTGAAAACCCGATTGATATCCTCGCCGAGGGCGTCGGCCACATGTTGGGCGGCGAGGTCGTCGGGGTCGAACTCGTAGGGGATGAGTTCATAGGCTATTTTTGCGCGGTCGAGAAGTCGCGCTGCATTTGTTTTCGTCATAATGAGGCAAATTTACGAAAAAATTTTGTAACTTTGCACGGAAAAATGAAAACAGTCACTCCCGAAGATATTCAGGCCGTTAAGCAGCGCCTCGGAATTGTGGGCTCAAGCCCGGCGTTGCTTGAGGCGATAGGTCGCGCGCTGCGCGTGGCCCCGATTGACCTGTCGGTGCTGATTATCGGCGAGAGCGGCACGGGCAAGGAGTACTTTCCGAAGATTATTCATCAGGCCGGGGCGCGGAAACATGCGCGCTATATTGCCGTGAACTGCGGGGCGATTCCCGAGGGGACCATCGACTCCGAACTCTTCGGCCACGAAAAGGGGGCCTTCACGGGCGCCATAGGTTCGCGCAAGGGCTACTTTGAGGAGGCCGACGGGGGTACTATTTTCCTCGATGAGGTTGCCGAACTGCCGCTGACCACTCAGGCGCGGCTGCTCAGGGTGCTCGAAACGGGCGAGTTCATCAAGGTGGGCTCCAGCACCGTGCAGAAGACGAATATCCGCGTCGTGGCCGCGACCAATGTCGATATGGCTCAGGCTGTTGCCGACGGGAAGTTTCGCGAAGACCTCTACTACAGGCTCTCGACCGTGCAGATCAATGTGCCGCCGCTGCGCGACCGCGGTGACGACATCGACCTGCTTGTCCGCGCCTTTGCCCAGGCCTTTTCCGAGCGCTATCAGACGCCCGAACTGCGCCTGGACCCGGCTGCGCGGATGCTGATGCACACTTATCGCTGGCCCGGCAATGTGCGCCAACTCAAAAACGTGGTCGAGCAACTATCGCTCTTCGAGGCGGGCGAGACCGTGAGCCGCGAAACGCTCCGCGGCTATCTGCCTGACGCCGTGGTCTCCTCGGCCGTAATAGCCTCCCGTTCAGGCTCCTCCGAGGGCAATAAAGATTACGCGCGCGAGCGCGACATCCTTTTCAACATGATTTTCACTCTTCGCGGCGAGGTTGACCGCCTTCGCGAAGAACTCGAATCGCGCAAGCCGCAGGAGGAGGTCATGACCCCGATGGCTCCCCGCTACGGGCTTCCCGAATTTACGCACTTCACGGAGGCCGACGAGCCGACAGCCTCCGCCCCCGCAAGCGGTAAAACCCTCGAAGACAACGAGAAAGAAATGATCCGCGAGGCCCTTGAGCGCAACGGAGGGCGCCGCAAGCAGGCCGCCGCCGAACTCAATATAAGTGAACGAACCCTCTATCGCAAGATTAAAGACTATGATCTGGATTAAACGACTGAGGATTAGCCGCCTGTTGCTCCCGCTGATGCTCCTGATTCCGCTCGGGGGTTGCCGCGTCAGTTATAAACTGAACGGGTCGGCCCTTGACTATAATATTTACAAGACCGTTTCGGTTGGCAACTTCCCGATTCGCGCCGCCCTGGTCTACGCGCCTCTGCAGCAGACGTTTGAAAACGAACTCCTCGACTATATCCAGCGCAACACGCGCCTGCAGACCTCGGTTGACGGCACTAACTCCGACCTTCAACTCGAAGGGGAAATCACCAACTACTCCTTCTCGCCTCAGGCCGTCGGGACCGACGCTTACGCGACGCAGACGCGGCTTTCAATCACCGTCCGCGTCAAGTTCACCGACAATCGCGACGACTCCAAGGACGTGGACCAGACCTTCACGGCCTATCGCGACTTCGACGCCTCGCTGATGCTCACGGACGTGCAGGACGAACTCTGCCGCCAAATCTCCGAAGAACTTGTGGAACTGATATTTAACGCCACGCTTGGCAACTGGTAAGAGCCTATGATGACGCTGAACGAAGAAATCCGGACATGGCTCGACGGGGCCGTTCCCTCGGCCGAGCGGGTTGAGGAACTCCTCGCCGAGTATCCGCTCTTCCTGCTGCCCGCCGTCATGAGGCTCCGCAACGGCGCCTCGGAGATGACCGACGAGGAGCGTCAGCGGCTGACCTCCGTCCTGGCCCTCGGGGCTCCCGATCCGGAGCAGATGGCTATGGCGGCCGACGTCGATTTGCGCATCGACCTTGCCGGTTTTTACCCCTATCCGAGCAAAAATACGCCCGGAACGGCCGATACGATTGAAAAATTTTTAAATACTTACGGAAATTCCGATTCGCGCGAAAATGAACTCCTCGAACGCCTGATTTTCAACCCGGTCCCCGACTATGCCCAGCAACTCTCGGCCGAGGAGGAAACGAGCCTTCCGCAGGCCGGCGAGGCCGAAGAGGGGAGTCAGGATGAACTGATTAACTCGTTCATTATCAAGAGCAAAGCCGCCGGCGGTCAATTCCCCGTCGAGCCCGCCGAGGAGCCCGCTGAGGAGGCTGCCGAGGAGCCGGCGCCTATCAAAAAACCGCAGCAAACCGACGACTCTCTGCTGAGCGAAAGTCTCGCGAAAATCTATATCCGCAGAGGCAATTTTAAGAAGGCTTATGAAATTATAAGCAAATTAAATTTGAATTTTCCGGAAAAAAGTATTTACTTTGCAGATCAATTGCGCTTCCTTTCGACCCTGATTCGGATTGAAGAGGAGCGCGCTCAACGTGTGAATAACCTAAAGAAATAACTAAACAAAACATATAAAATTATGCTTTACACTATCGTCATTATCCTGACCCTGATTGCCGCAATCCTCTTGATCGGCATCGTACTGATTCAGAAATCCAAGGGCGGCGGCCTCGGCTCCACCTTTGCCAGCAGCAACTCTATTCTCGGCGTTCGTCGCACCAACGACGTTGTTGAAAAGGCCACCTGGTATTTTGCCGGCGCAGTTGCTCTGCTTTCGATTCTGAGCGTCTTCGTTGCTCCCTCGCTGACCAAGGACAGCGGCATCCGCAGCCACATCGAGACTCCCGTCCAGGCTCCCGCCACCGACGCCCCCGTTCAGGCTCCCGTCGCCGAATAATTAAAAAAATTAAAAATGATTACGCAGGAACAATTAAAAGAGACTTTTGAGCGCAAGTTGGCGCTGAGGAGGTATCTTTGACGTCGACAATAAGAAAATCCAGGTAGAAGAAGAAGAACTCCGCACTCATGTGCCCGACTTTTGGGAACACCCCAAAGAGGCCCAGATTCAGATGAAGAAAATCAAGGATCTGAAGGCCTGGATCGAGGGATATGAGGAAGTGGAAAAAGCCTGCGAGGAATTGCAACTCGCCTTCGACTTCGTCAAGGAAGAACTCGTCACCGAAGAAGAGGTCGACGCGCTCTATGCCGACGCCATAACCAAAATCGAAGCCCTCGAACTGCGCAATATGCTGCGCCGCGAAGAGGACAAGATGGACGTGGTCCTCAAAATCAACGCCGGCGCCGGCGGCACCGAAGCCCAGGACTGGGCCTCGATGCTGATGCGTATGTATCTGCGCTGGGCCGAACGCAACGGCTACAAAACCTCCATCGCCAACCTGCTCGACGGCGAAGAGGCCGGAATCAAGTCCGTGACTATCAATATTGAAGGCGACTATGCCTACGGCTACCTCAAGAGCGAAAACGGAGTTCACCGCCTGGTGCGCGTTTCGCCCTATAACGCCCAGGGCAAGCGCATGACCTCGTTCGCCTCCGTGTTTGTCACCCCGCTGGTCGACGATACTATCGAGGTAAAGGTAGAGCCCGCCCTGCTCAGTTGGGACACCTTCCGCTCCGGCGGCGCCGGCGGCCAGAACGTCAACAAAGTGGAGTCCGGAGTGCGCCTCCGCTATCAGTATACCGACCCCTACACGGGCGAAAAGGAGGAAATCCTGATTGAAAACACAGAGACGCGAGACCAGCCCAAAAACAAAGAAAACGCCATGCGCCAGTTGCGCTCAATCC
>CAYUGU010000059.1:0-13223 GCA_964444345.1 uncultured Bacteroides sp. | reverse complement strand
GGTCCTCTTCGGCAGCCAGACAGCACATGCGGACAAACTGCAGGGCGTCGTAGCGGGGGTTGAGATAGTAGGCCTTCTGCAGGGGGTTGTTGCGCAGAAGTTCGTAGAGGCGGGGATAGAACTTGGTGTTATGCTTGGCGGCGTGGTAGTAGAGGAAGAGTTGGAAGTACATACGGGTGGTACTCCAGATGCCATATTCGAGATAGGTGTCGCCGCGGTTGAACGAGTTGGCCATGTCGCTCGGGTGGTTGGAGCGGGAGGTCGACTGGTTGTGGTAGTAAACGGCTACGTTCGAGAAGCAGTTGTTGGAGATTTCGGTGGTACCGGCAATCTTCACGGGACCCTGGTTCATGTGGCCGTACTCGTGGGCGGGACCCCAAAGCGAGCCTGAGTCGTAGGGAATGGTCGGCATGATGGCTTCGAGGGTAGAGATGTTGTAGGCGGTACGCCAGGAGGTGGCGTTCATAAAGAGGCCGCCCTGCATGGTGATACCCATCATGCGGTTGTTGAAGTAGTCGTGGTAAGAATACTGGGGCGAAACCTTAAAGTTCTTGACCATCTCTTCGTCGCCAACGATGGGCGCGAAGAAGTCGCAGTTGTTGCCTGCGGCAACGCCGTTGGTGTAGTAGTCGTTGAACTCCTTGATGTTCTCGGCGGAGTTAACGCCCATCATGATGCGTTCGCTCCAGGCCATGTTATCCCAGGTCTTCAGGATTTCGACGATATTGTAGGTGCGGCCGGCATAGGTTTCATGGCCGTTCCAGTTAGCCTCGTTCAAGACGGTCTTCAGGCCGGGCGAGGGAGCGTTGCCAACGTCGGAGGGGGTATCGTTGAGGAAGAAGTAGAGAATCACGTAGCGGCCGAGGAAGGAGTACATATTGTGGCTTGCGCGGTTGGCGGTATACCAGAAGTCCTCGGTCGTATCGGGCGTGTAGAGTTCGTCGCCTACATAGTTGAAGAAGCCGTTGAGTTTACCGCCTTCGATGTGAACCTTCACGTCGGGGAACTCGGTTACTTTGAATTCCGAGGGGTGGCGGCGGCCATCTTCCTGATAGCCCGTAACGGTGTTGACCGTATAGTAAATGAAGTGGTGGGCCAGGTCAGACGAGCCGGGAACCACGTTCAGGCCGTTATGGAGTTCGATGCCTGAGGTGTAGTCGTTCCACATGCCGTAGCCCGTAGCGCCGTTGATGTACATGGTGCAGCCTTCGTCGGGCAGACCTTCAACCATCACGTAGAGCATCGAGCCGTCGTCGCTGACAATACCGGTCGGGTTGTTCATGTTGGTGTAAGCCTGGATTCCGCAGAGTTCGGCGGCTTCGGCGCCGGGCGAGTAGGGCTCGATCATCTGGATACGATATTTCTTAGCGTGGGCGCTATCCCAGCCGAGTTCGGCATTGTCGGGGTTTGCTTCGGCCCAGTTGTCGGACTTAACCTTAAGCACGGCGTTCTGCAGGGCAGCGGGGAGGGCCTTGAAGTCGGCGTTGGCCTTGATCTGGTCCTCGGTCATTGCGGCAAAGGTTGAGTTGAGGACCGTACAAGCCTTGTCGGTAAAGATCTTGTTGACGAGTTCCTGATACTTGCCTTCGTTTTTCTGTTCGCCGAGGAGTTCTTCGGCGGCAGCGAGTTTGGCGTCGATGTCGGCCTTCGAGAGTTCAACGGCGGTGAAGTCCCAGCGGGTGGCGGGAGCACCGGTGTTCCAGCCAACTACGTTGCTTTGGGCGTCGCAGTGGGCATAGCCGTGGTCGTCCGAGTTGTTGACGGCGGCAATCACGTAAGCGCCGGAGTTGGAGGTGACCTTCATCTGGGTGTTCTTGCTTTCGCAACTGATTGTGAGGCCCCACTTTGCGCTGCGTGCGTTAGAACTGCGCATGTAGGTACCCACGCCCAGGTTGCGGAAGGTCAGCGTTCCGGACGTTGCGCCCTCTTCGGCCAACCAGAGTTGGGAGTCTTTGTTGTTGTTGTTTTGGGAGCAGACCACGTCGCCGTTGGGCCCGGGCGCGGTCATTACCTGATTGTCATAACCCTTGTTGAAGATGCGGTAGACCTTACCGGCCTCGGGCTTAACGGCCCAGGCGGTAAGACACGTCATCGAAAGGGCAAGCGTGGCAAAAGCCTTCAATAGTACGCCTTTTTTCATGATAATGATTGTGAGATTATGATTGTTTAGTTAGTTGATTTTAGCGGATATAAGCACGCAAATGTAAACAAAATTTCTCAGTTATCCAAATTAAAGCCAAAATTTAACGCAAAATCCGCTTGGGGGAAGGGTTCTACCGGGAGGGACGGCGCTCCGTCGCCGTCCCCAAGGGTCGCTAACACGTCGCCACAATGGTGCGCCGACGGAGCGGCGCACCTCCCGGTGATGGCTTTCCCTTGGCGGATGAGGCGGCGTTAAGCGAACGGCGCCTCCAAAACATGGAGGCGCCTAATATATTAAATTTTGTATTTTGTATTTTGTATTATGTATTTATTTTTGGTTCTTTTCGTAGCCGTAGCCGTAGGCATAGCCGTAGCCGTAGTTGCCGTAGACGCCGTGAACGCGGTCCGTGCCGTTGAGAATCACGGAGAGGTTGTTGTAGCGGTTGCTCGAATAGAGGGCCTGGAGGGCGCTGAGTTCCGAGCGCTCGAAGAGGCCGGCGCGCACAATGAAGAGGGTCATGTCGACGTAGGGGTTGAGAATCAGCGAGTCGGCCACGATTTCAACCGGCGGGCAGTCGAAGAAGATGTAGTCGTAATGCTCCTTGAGCCAGTCGATCATATCCTTGAGGTTCGACGAGTAGAGCATCTCCGTGGGGTTGGGCGGGCGATGTCCTTCGGGGAGGATGTCGAAGCCCTTGATTCCGTCGATGTCCTTGACGATGAGTTTCGAGAGGTCGGTTTCGCGGCCGACGAGGTAGTCGGTCAGGCCATGGTGGGGCTTGCCGGCATTGAGCGAGACGGTGCCCTTGCGGAGGTCCATATCGACCAGACAGACGCGGTTGCCCTTGACGGCATAGGAGGCGGCGGTATTGAGCGAGACGAAGGTTTTGCCCGAGCCGGAGTTCATCGAAACGATCATGATTACGCGCCCTTGCTTTTTCTCGGCGTTGCCGTGGTTCTGCATCGTGCGCATAAAGTCCATATTGGTTCGAATCATGCGGAAGGCTTCGGCCGTGATTGACCTTTCGCCCGGGCGAATCATCAGCGGGCGCACCTGGATGCCGCCCGAAGAATGATGGGTCTGCTTTTTCTGTTTGCGCAGGTGGATGCGGTCGAGCCATCGAATCCAGGCTGAGCGGTTGTCGGCCAGCGGAATTTCGCCCATGAAGGGAATCGAGAGTTCCTCGATATCCTTGCGGGAGCGGACGGTCGTGTTCGTCACTTCGCGCATATATATAAGCATCGTCGGGATAATCATAGCCACGATCAGGGCAATCAGGTAGACCATAATCTTGCGGGGCGAAGTGGGCGTCGCCGGGCCGTAGGGTTCCGTCACCATACGTATATTATAAGAGGTGAAGGCCTGGCTGAGTTCGTTTTCTTCGCGGCGCTGGAGCAGGAAGACGTAGAGCGACTCCTTGACCTTCTGTTTGCGCTCCTCGCTCATCAGGTATTTTGCCTGACCCGGGGCGTTGGCCAGTTGGTTCTGGGTCTGGTTGTCGAGCATCGAAATTGCCTTATACTGGAAGTTTAGGGCTTCGAGGGCGGTTTCGACGGAGGCGAGGATTGCGTCGCGTTGCTTCTTTATCTGCTCGGTTTTCTGGAGAATCAGCGGCGACTCCTCGGGCATCGAGATGAGTTTGGTGTTGCGGTCGCTGACGGCGTTGTTATAGTTGGTTACGAGCGTCTGGATGTTGGTTCCGGCAATGTCGGCCGTTGCGGGGAGCAGATGGGTGGGGTCGTTGCCGGCGAGTTCTTTCTTGATGAATCGGGCAATGGCGATTTCCTGACTCAGGTTGTTGAGTTGGCGCTGATTTTCAGCCGATTGGGTCAGGTAGAGTTGGGCCATGGCGTTCATATCGACCATGCGGTGGCTGCTCTTGTAGTCGGAAATGGTCGTTTCGACGTCGCCGAGTTCCTCTTCAATCATCTTGAGGCGGTCATCGATGAAGTTGGAGGTTGCCAGGGCAATCTTGCTTCGTTCGGCAATCCAGCGGTCATTGTAGGTCTTGACAATCTCGTCGAGCACGTCCGTAGCCTTCTTGGCGGTTTCGCAACTGATGGTCATGGTTACTACGTCGCCGCGGTCATCGGCATATTCGGTCTTGAGGCGTTCGCAGTAGAGGCGGGCCACTGACTTTTTCGGGGCGTGGCTGAAATAGATTGTCGTCGGGGCCTCGGGCAGGTCCTTGGGCGGGTTGGCGAGGAATTTGGTTGCGTGGACAACCATTTCGCCCATCGGAGTCTTGATTTTGGCGCCCATCGGGCCGGAAACCTCGTCGTCAAACTTGTCTTTTTCCGAGCGGAATTTGTCGAGGTGTACGCTCTTGCCGCCGTCTTCAATCTCGATTCGGCAGGAGAAGGTCTTGGAGTTGAGCGTGCTGTCAGCCCATTCGATGATTACGGGCGACGTATGATAGAGTTCCTGTCGGCGCAGTTGCTTCGGATAGGAGTATACGTTGTTGAGTTCCAGGCGGGTAACGACCTGCTCCATCACTTCGGGCGAGGAGAGCACGAACATTTCGTTGAGAATCGACGCCGGAACCGTATTGAGGCCCATGATGGCGGATACGTCGGTATTGAAGTTCTGGGTCGTATCGTCCTTGAGGAGAATGTCGGTGGTGCGGGTATACATCGGAGTGGCGTGGAGCAGGTAGAGGGTGGCCAGACCGATAACTATGAGGAGCGAGATTACATACCATGACCAGCGCACCTTGATGTTGCGAAACAGGTCGCTGAGCGAGATAATCTGCTCGTCGTCGGAGTTGAATCCGGGGGAGGTTGCGGGGATTGGGGTGATAGGCTCTTGCATGCTTTGACGTAGGGGGTTACTTACGTGTGAGGGTAACAATCAGAGTGGCGATAGAGACGCCGACGGAGGCGAGCGAGGTCCAGAAGTTGACGCTCTTGAAGGTGTTTTCGTTGAGGGTCGACTGGCCGGCGCGCACCTCGTTGGGCTCGACGTAGATAACGTCGTTTTGCTCTATGAAGTAGGCGGGATTTTTCATGAAGTCGGTGTCGCGGAGGTCAACGAGGATGGTCTTGCGGTTGCCGTCCTTGTCTTCGCGAATCACCCATACCTTGTCGCGGCGGCCGTGGATTGTCAGGTCGCCGGCCATTGAGAGCGCTTCGAGAATCGTCAGTCGCTCGTCGTTGATGCTGTAAGTTCCGGGGCGCGAAACTTCGCCCATGGCCGAGAAGGTCATATTCGAGAAGTTGACGGTCACGTTTACCGTTCCGGGCTTGGCCAACTTGGCCTCTACCACGCGTTTGGCCACGGCCTGAGCAACCTGCTGGCGCGTCATTCCCGCAACGTGGACCGAGCCGAGCGTAGGCATGTCGATATTCCCCTCGTCGTTGACCAGATAGGGGAGCATCGTGAACGACGCGTAGGTGCTGTTATAGTCCGGACGGCGCTGGCCTGCCATCAGCGAGAGTTTCTGGGAGGTCTCCAGGTCGTCGCAACTGACAAAGACCATCAGTTCGTCGCCCGGGGCAACCTTAATTTGTTTATGCTCAAGTTGCGCGGCGATTGCGTCGGGCGTCGCGTTCTGCATATAGACGACTTTTTTCTGCGCTCCGCAGCCTGTGAGCAATAAGGCCACGACGCATCCGAATAATATAGTCTTAAGTGTTTGTATCTTAGTGATTAACATGATAATGAAGCATAGTGCGGATTGGTAAGGCAGCCGACAGCATACGGCGGTTGCAGCGCAAAGATAGTCATAATTTCATAAAGTAGTGCAATTTTTAGTCAAAAAAATCAAAATTATGTTCAAAAGCAGTAATTTTTGTCACGTATCTTTTATTTTTCGTAGTTTTTTCGTAACTTTGCATACTATTTCGCATAATTTAATGTGCAAAACCAATTAACACAATGAATATGAAACTTCTGAAGACCATTTTCGTCGCCATCGCGATGACTCTCATCGGCTCGGCCGCCCAGGCTGCTCTCCCCTCGGTGAAACTCAAGGACCTCAAGGGCAAAACCGTCGATATGGCTCAACTCAACAATGGCGGCAAGCCTATGATTATCAGTTTCTTCGCTTCGTGGTGCAAGCCGTGCAAGCGCGAACTGAACGCCATCAGCGAGTTCTATCCCGACTGGGTTGACGAAACCGGCGTGAAACTCGTGGCCATCTCGGTCGATAAGGCTCAGGAGACTTCGAAAGTCAAGGGCTATGTCGACGCCCAGGGCTGGGAGTATGAAATCCTCCTCGACCCGAACTCCGACTTTATGCGCGCCATGGGCATCCAGCAGATTCCCCACCTGCTGATTATCGACGGCTCGGGCAAGATCGTCGAGTCCCGCTCGGGCTATACCGACGGCTCCGAAGGTCATATCATCAAGAAACTCCGCGAAATCTCAAAGGCTCCCGCTAAAAAGGCTCCCGCCAAGAAAAAGTAAGTCTCCCGCCCTATGAAGCGCCTGCTTTTCCCCGCTCTCTCAGTGTTGATTACGACGCTCGCCTTGCCTCTCGGCGTGGCGGCCCAAGATGATTCTCAGGCCGACTATGGTCAGGGAGAGTCCGACCGTAAGGTTACTGTCCACGGCTCGGTTCAGGTCGATGCGCTCTTCCCCGAGGAAGACGCCGCTATCGGCACCGAAAAATATAAGGAGAAACTCCTCGGCAATGTCTATGCCAACGCCGGCCTCTTCAGCAAGTATGTCGACGCCGGCCTGCGCGTGGAGTATCTTCAGCACCCCCTTCCCGGCTTTGAACGCGACTTCAAGGGGTGGGGCGTCCCTAACTTCTACGCTACGGGCAAGTATAAGGGCTTCCAACTGACTGCCGGCGACTTCTACGAGCAGTTCGGCTCCGGCTTCATCCTCCGCACCTACGAGGAGCGTGCCCTCGGAATCGACAACTCGATTCGCGGCGGCCGACTGAAAATCGACGCCCTCCCCGGCTTCCGCTTTACGGCCCTCGCCGGCCTGCAGCGCCGCTACTGGGACTGGAGCCTCAAGTCGCGCCTTTATGGTGCCGACGTGGAGTGGGATATGCAGCAACATATCAAGGCGCTGCGCGACCACGACATCTCCTGGACCTGGGGCGCATCCTGGGTTATGAAGCATGAGGCCTACGACAAAAACGACCGTATCTTCCAGATTCAGGGCGACGATATCTACTATCTGCGCCTGCCCAAGTATGTCAACGCCTTCGACTTCCGCACGCAGTTCTACAAGGGGGGCCTGAACCTTCTGGCCGAAGTGGCCCTCAAGGGCAACGACCCCTCGTTTGACAATAACTATACCTTCCGCAACGGTTCGGCCGTCATGCTCTCCGCCTCCTACTCGCGCAGCGGCTGGAGCGCTCAGGTTCAGGCCAAGCGCTCGGAAGATATGTCGTTCCGCAGCCGCCGCTCGCAGGAGGGCATTTCGGCGTTTATCAACAATATGCCCGCCTTTGCCTATCAGCATACCTACGCCCTCGCGGCTATGTATCCTTACGCAACCCAGGCCGCGCCCGGCGAATGGGCCTTGCAGGGCAACTTTGCCTACACCTTCAAGCGGCGCACGGCCCTCGGCGGCAAGTATGGCACCAAACTGCGCCTCAACGTGAGTTACATCCGCGGTATTGACCGCGAAGGCGACTGGAAAACCGGCAACTCTTCACTCTACGGGACTGACGGACAGAAAACCCGCTTCTTCGGTTGGGGACCCCTTTATTATACCGACCTGAACCTCCAGTTCGAGAAAAAATTCTCGCGCGTCTTCTCGCTCAACGCAATGTATATGTACCAGCGATATAACAAGACCGTGATTGAGGGCGAAGGCGGTATGATTAACGCCAACATAGCCGTCGGCGAGGCTAAGTTCCGCTGTTCCGACAAGGTTACGGTCCGCACCGAATGGCAATATCTCGCCACGCGTCAGGACAAGGGCGACTGGCTCTACGGCCTCGTGGAGGTCTCGATTCTCCCTTACGTGATGGTCGGTGCCTCCGACCAGTGGAACCTCGGCAATCCCGTCAAGTCCGAGCGCGAACATTACTATATGTTCAACGTGACGGGCAATTATCGCAACAACCGCCTGATGCTCGGCTACGGCCGCACCCGCGCCGGCTATAACTGCTCCGGCGGCGTCTGCCGCTACGTTCCCGCAACCCGCGGCTTCCAACTCTCCTATAACTATAACTTCTAAATCAGCAAATACACCTTATTATATATAGAGCAATGAAAATCCTTTCCTCCCTCCCTGCGGCCGTCGCCGCGCTTCTTCTGCTCGCCTCATGCGATTCAATTCCCGAAGACGAGCGCTTCGTACCCGCCGACTCATCGTTTGAGCCGGCCCGCACAGTGCTTGTCGAAGAATATACCGGTCAGACCTGCGTGAACTGCCCCGGCGCACATATCCTTATGGGCGACTTGGAGGCGAAGTTCAACTCGCGAGAACATGTCGGAATCATCTCCGTCGGAATCCATATCCCTATGTTCGGCCAGGCCGCCCCTAAGGGGATGGTTGCCGTCGAGGCCGATACGTACTCTCAGGGCGTCGAGTCCGCTCCCTCGGCCCGCATCAACCGCCGCACCGACCCGCTGACAACCGACCGCTGGACCGGCTCAATCCTTCAGGAACTGGTGCGCAAATCGCCCATCGTCTTCACCGGACTGACCGCTGACCTTACCCCCGACGGGCAGTTGAGCGTCGACGGCAAGGTTCACTCTTCCGAAAATCTTAAGGATACCAAACTGCAACTCTGGCTCGTCGAGGACGATATTAAAATGCCTCAGTTGAAGCCCGAAGGCCCTGTGGCCGACTATCGCCACCACTCGGTTTTCCGCGCTGCAATCAATGGCGTTAACGGCCAGAACATCGAACTCAAAGAGAAGAAAGAAACTCCCTTCCATGTGAGCGGATTTCCCGTGGCCGACTATGTCAATACCGACAATCTGCGCGTAGTTGCCTTCGTCTATAACGATGCCGACGGTGTCCTCAACGCCCGCCAGTGTGGCGTGGTGAAGGTCAGCGGCGGAATTCAGATTGTCGGGCCGCAATAAACCTGACCGAGAGATTTAAGTCTAACAAAACAACAAATAAATAGATATGCTTATGAAGAAACTTTTTACTTCAATGCTGATGATGGCCGCCGCAATGGTCGCCACCGCCCAGAACTTCACCGTGACCGCCTTCAACGGCACCAAGACCCTCAAAGACGGCGACGTAATTGAGTGTGGCTACGAAGAAGGCATGTTCGGCAACACCTGGGACCCCGCAATCGACGTTGTCTGCAATAAGAACCTGACCCTCACCGTGACGGCCAACGCTCCCGCCGGTAACCGCATCCAGTTCTGCGGCCTGTCGGGCAATTGCTCAATGCTGACCGGCGCGGCCGAAACCCGCTCGAACACCTACACCGAGGGCACCACCGTTCCGATGCAACTCGACATTATGAACGGCGACCTCGACGAGCCGGTGAACGCTACCCTCAAGATTACTGACGGCACCGAAACCGTGAACATCACCGTAACCTTCATGCCCGAGGCCCAGGAAGACCTTGCCTCTATCGGCAATGTTGCCGCCAAGGGTATCCTTGTCAGCGCCAAGGGCCGCACCCTCAACTTCTCGGCCGACCGCGCTGCCGACCTGACCCTCTACACTATCAGCGGCCAGGCTGCCATCACCCGCCGAATCAACGGCCAGGGTTCACTAAACCTCAACCACCTTCCCGCCGGAGTCTACATCTACCGCGCCGGAAACAAAACCGGCAAGTTGATTCTCCGCTAAATGACGACCGAACTCTACCACGTAATCTGCCAATGGCTGCGCGACCTGATTGCCGACACGCAATGGGAGGGTCACGTCTTTGCCGTTGGCGGTTGCTGTAGAGACGAAATCATGGGCTTTGAAATCAAAGACCTTGACCTTGCAATAGACCTCCCCAACGGAGGAGTGAAGTTTGCCCGCTGGTTGCAGAAAAAACGTCTGACCATCGGGCATCCGATTTATTACCTCAAGTTCGGAACCGCCAAACTGCGCCTGCGCCGTTTTCCCGACGACGAAATCGAGTTGGTCCAGACCCGCCGCGAGCAGTATACCAAGGAGACATCCCGCTGCCCCGAAGTATGCTTCGGCTCGATAGAGGACGACTGCTTCCGCCGCGACTTCACGGTCAACTCGCTCTATTACGACATTACGCGCGACCGCATGGTCGACATCACCGGAAAGGGCATCCCCGACATGCAGGCCGGGCTGCTCCGCACTCCGCTCGACCCCGACGCGACCTTCAACGACGACCCCGTCCGGATTCTCCGCGGCCTGCGCTTTGCCAACCGCTTCGACTGGACCATCGACCCGGAGGCCTACCGGGCGATGCTCGGCCATATGGACCGCCTGTCGATTGTCAGCCGCGAGCGCTGTCATAGCGAACTCTGCAAGATGATCAACGGCCCGGCGCCCGTCAAGATGATGGAGACTCTGCGCGAAACCGGGGCGCTCGTAGGGATGATTCCTGAGATGGCCCCGATTTGCGACTCGCCGAAACTCTGGGCCAACGCAATGGCCCGCCTGCGCCATATCCTGCTGGTCGACCCCGAAGCCCCGACGCGCCTGCGCCTCGCCTCGCTGATGCTCGACCTCGGGCCGACGGCGCGCGATTCGGCCCGCGCCGCCCGCCAGATGATGACCGGCCTCAAGTTTGACCGTCCGATAGTTTCCGACGTGGCTTTCCTTGTTTGCTTCGCGCGCCTCGAACCGGATATGCTTGACAATCCGCGGCGAGTGCGCGAGGTCCAGAATCTTGCCGTCTTTCCCGAGCGGTTCAACCTGCTCCTGCGCTTTATTTCCGACCTGGGGCGCCCGGACGACGCCGAAGAGATACGCAAACTGAGCCGCAAGGTCATCGCCTCCGGCAAGAGCGGTTTCTCCGACCCCGAAACCCTCGGCAACAAGCCGCCGGATCCGCCCCGCAAATGCCGCCGACGCGGAGGCCGCAAATATCGCCGCCCAAATCGAAAATAACATAAATGAAGACAAGGGGGTGCCCCTCAAAAGGCTGAGATCTTATACCCCAATGACCGGCTGACGGATAATGCCGCCCCGGGATTTGTCCCCAAAAACTCCGCGAGAGCGTCTGCCCGCTTGCCTTCGTCACTAAACAATTATAAACCAAATGATTGAAAATGACATTCTAAGGCTCGGTGGACGCGATTTTCGTTCACGCCTGTTCGTGGGAACCGGTAAGTTCCCCTCCAATCAGTTGATGCTCGACGCTATCAAGGCCTCCGGCACGGAGATGGTCACTGTGGCCGTCAAGCGCCTCGACCTTGACAACACCGACGAGGACGATATGCTCCACCATATCGACCGCGAACACGTTCAGTTCCTCCCCAATACCTCCGGGGCGCGCGATGCCCGCGAGGCGCTGATTGCCGCCCGCGCCGCCCGCATGATTTACGGGACGGACTTTATCAAACTCGAAATCCACCCTGACCCGAAATATCTGCTCCCTGACCCCGTCGAGACGCTGCGCGCCGCCGAGGAGTTGGTCAAGGAGGGATTCGTCGTGCTCCCCTACGTTCAGGCCGACCCGGTGCTCTGCAAGAAACTTGAGGAAGCGGGCGTCGCCGCCGTGATGCCCCTTGGCGCACCTATCGGAACGAATCAGGGCCTGCAGACGCGCTCAATGCTTGAAATTATCATTGCCGAAAGCCGCCTGCCGGTGGTTGTCGACGCCGGAATCGGCGCCCCGAGCCATGCCGCCGAGGCTATGGAGATGGGCGCTGACGCTGTGCTGGTCAATACCGCCATAGCCGTTGCCGGCAACCCCGTGGAGATGGCCGTCGCCTTTCGCCAGGCCACTGAAGCCGGCCGCCGTGCCCGTCTTGCCGGCCTCGGCGCCGTCGGATTTCAGGCCGAAGCCTCCTCGCCCCTAACCGCCTTCCTCAATGATTGATAAATCATGATAAAACATGATATATCATGATAAATCAAACTAAATCATAAAAAACAAATGAAAATCAACAACATAGACTGCCGGAAATATCCCGGCTCCGAAAAAGTTTACATTCCCGGCGAAATCTATCCCTTCGTTAACGTCGGTATGCGCCGCGTCAACCTGACCCCGACCGTCAGGGTCGACGCCCAAGGCAACAAGACTATGCGCGAAAACGCCCCGGTCTACATCTACGACACCTCCGGCCCCTTCACCGACCCCAAGGTTGAAGTCGACATCAACGCCGGCATTCCGCGTATCCGCGAAAAATGGAACGCCGGCCGCGACGACCTTGAGGAACTCCCCGAAATAACCTCCGATTATGGCCGGCAACGCCTTCAGATGAAGGAACTCGACGCAATCCGCTTCCCGCAGCGCCATAAGCCCCTGCGCGCTAAAGAAGGGCGCAAGATTACCCAACTCGACCAGGCCCGCGCCGGCATAATCACTCCCGAAATGGAGTACGTAGCCATTCGCGAGAACGTCAACGCCCGCGCTCTCGGAATCGAGAGCCACATTGCGCCCGAGTTCGTGCGTCAGGAAGTGGCCGCCGGCCGCGCCGTGATTCCCGCCAACCCTAACCACCCCGAAGCCGAGCCGATGATTATAGGCCGCGAATTTCTCGTCAAACTCAACACGAACATAGGCAATTCGGCCCTAAGTTCCGGAATTGAGGAGGAAATCAACAAGGCCGTCTGGAGTTGCTACTGGGGCGGCGATACGCTTATGGACCTCTCTACCGGCGACAATATCCACGAAACCCGCGAATGGATTATCCGCAACTGCCCCGTCCCGGTAGGCACCGTCCCCGTCTATCAGGCCCTGGAGAAGGTTAACGGCAAGGTCGAGGACCTCACCTGGGAAATCTATCGCGACACGCTCATCGAACAGGCCGAGCAGGGCGTCGACTACTTCACTATTCACGCCGGAGCCCTCCGCGCCCACGCCGACCTTATTTCCGAGCGCCTGACGGGTATCGTCAGCCGCGGCGGCTCAATCATGACCCGCTGGGCCGTGATTCATAATGAGGAGAACTTCCTCTACACCCATTTCGCCGAAATCTGCGAAATTCTGGCCCGATATGACGTGGCAGGGTGACGGTGTAGCTGAGCTTGCGCATCCCGCGACGGTTGATGATCCACACCA
>CAYUGU010000058.1:0-13514 GCA_964444345.1 uncultured Bacteroides sp. | reverse complement strand
AGTCAAACATCTTGATGCCGGCGCGGTCAGCGATGCTCTTGATGGTCTCGGTGGTGACGATGGTCTTCACGCAGTATTCGTTGCCCTTGAGCAGGCCGAGTTCCTTATTGCGCGTGATGATGTAGTTAAGGAGAATCATCACGATCTGGTTGCCGTTGATGAGGACATATTCGCCCTGATTGTTGCGCATCACGCAGCCGATGCGGTCGGCGTCGGGGTCGGAGGCCATGACGATGTCGGCCTGAGTCTTCTTCGCAACGTCGATTGCCATAGCCATAGCCGAGGGATTCTCGGGGTTGGGCGAGTCAACCGTCGGGAAGTTGCCCGAAGGAACGTCCTGCTCCGGAACGTGGATAATGTTCGTGAAGCCATAGTTCTTGAGGCTCTGCGGAATCAGGTTGACGCCCGTGCCGTGGATAGGCGTATAGACAATCTTCAGGTCCGAATGTTTCGCAACGATGTCCGGGCTCAACTGCAGGCCCTTGATAGCGTCAAGAAACTTGCGGTCAATCTCCTCGCCGATAATGTGGATGCGGCTCTTGTCGCCGCCAAACTTAATGTCGGCCGGAGTGATCGAGGCTACGCGCGAAACGATGTTAACGTCGTGGGGCGCAATGATTTGCGCGCCGTCGGCCCAATAGGCCTTATATCCGTTATACTCCTTGGGGTTATGCGAGGCCGTGATGTTCACGCCGCTCTGGCAGCCCAGTTCGCGAATTGCAAAACTCAGTTCCGGAGTGGGGCGGAACGAGTCGAAAAGATAAACCGTAATGCCGTTGGCCGAGAATACGTCGGCAACGATTTCGGCAAACTCGCGCGAATTGTTGCGCACGTCGTGGCCCACGGCCACCTTGATTTCCGGCAGTTCGGCGAACGTCTCGTTCAGATAGTTGGCCAGGCCCTGCGTAGCCGCGCCGACCGTATAGCGGTTCATGCGGTTCGTGCCCACGCCCATAATTCCGCGCAGGCCGCCCGTGCCGAACTCCAGGTCCTTATAAAAAGACTCAATCAGTTCCGTCGGGTCCTCGGCGTCAAGCATACGCTTAACCTCCGCGCGGGTGGGTTCATCATATCCGTCGCTAAGCCATTCAGCGGCCTTAGCGCGTACTTCCTTAAGGAGTTGTTCGTTAGTTTCCATTTAAAAATGTCTGGTTATGGGGTTGTTTCAATGCGCAAATTTACGCAATTAAAACGGAAGATGCAAGAGTTCTTGCGCAAGCCGTAACGTCAGTATCGCCGGCCAGGAACGCAAATTCCAACCAAACAATCAGCAAAATGATCAGGACGATGGCTCCGATAGCGAGCCAAACCTTAGTAGATTTCTTACTCATAACAAAAAAAGCGGTTAAAAATTAAGTTATCCTTTCAAAAGAATAACACCCGCCCGCCCAAAAAGTTCACCCCCTGGTTAGTGAAGCGAACTAAATGAGATGGGTGCAAAGTTACAGGAGCCGTCGAAATCTTTGTCTTCCGACGAAATGTCCGGAAGAAGATATTCTTCGCATTGAGGAAGATTTTCGAGGATCACTTGATTTGAGATGGGGAGGCAGTTTCGAATTCTTTTGAAGAATTTTACTTCGGAGTATAGAATCTGGTTGTCTGCTTCAATCATCCTTATTGCTAGGTCTATAAGTTGAATTTGATCCTCATCAGTAAGTTGAAATTCCGAAAGTTCAGCAAAGTAATTTTTTAAGAATACTTTACCTAACGCATTAATTTCTGAAATATATTGATTTAATTTTTCTTCCACGTTAAGAGTTTCAAACAACTTAACGGACTCGGTCAGTTTTTGAACAAGTTCTACTTCTTCTTTTGCTATGTCTCCGTCACATGCACTGCAACAAAACAGGGTTTTTAGCAATAATTCTTCTTTTTTCATTGGGTATTACTTGATTAATAGCCAATACGAGGACGATTGGACATAGTTGATTCACCGTCCATTTTGGCTTTTATACGTTTATATTTTTCGAGTTCTTGTTTGGTCAACGATGGTTTCGTCTTAGAAATTACATCTTCAAGAATTTGCATTGTTATTTTACTCTTGGCACGCAGAGCAACCCGAGATGCATCGTTGACTATCATTTCGATATCTGACGAAACATAGTCAGCAGTTAGAGTGGAGAGTTTGTCATAATCTAAACCGAAATCGTAGGGTCTCGGTTTGAGATATAACTCAAACATGAGTTTGCGCGCAGCAAAATCTGGGACTCCAATATAATACTTTTTATCAAGGCGTCCGGCACGCAGGATAGCGGGGTCTATCATATCGGGGTAGTTGGTTGCACCGATTATAAAGATGCCTCGTTCGCCTGTTCGATCCATTTGTGCAAGCATTTCATTAACTGCACTGCGAGCCATTTCATGAACGTCGCTGTCACGATTGGGGACAAGTTCATTCATTTCATCGATGAAGATGATAGTAGGGGACTTTTCTTCCGCATCTTTGAACATTTGTGCGATGTTTTCCTGCGTTGCATTAACGTATCGGCTTTTAAGGGAGCTCGGTTTGATAAGCATAAAATTGAAGCCAACTTCTTCGGCAAATCTTTTTGCGAAGAATGTTTTGCCACATCCCGGAGGTCCGTAGAGCAACATCCCATTTGGGATGGTCAAGCCATATTTGGCATATTCCTCAGGTGAATGAAGGGCATCAATAACTTCTTCTTTCATCTTTTGTTTAAGTTCATCCATTCCGGCAATTGCCGAAAAGCCCTTGCCTTTCGGGACAGTGAGAGGCGTCCGTTTCTTTTTATCTTCGCCACTTGTGGATTTTTTCTTATTGTCAATGCGTTCAACTTTTACTTCTCCGTTCAGAGCCTTTATGAATTCATCTACACTTTCAAAGCGCTCTTCTATGTCGGTGGCAAGGGCTTTGCTCATGACGTTTATAAGATCTTCGTCAAGTTCAAACTTATTTGACTTGGGAAAGTGTAAAGGCAATTCGCGTTGACGGTCAATCAATTCACGCTCACGAGATTCATCGTGTTTGCACTCAGCAAGTTCGACGAAATAAGGTGGCAATCCGTATATAAGATTGTAAAGAATTGCTCCTACGGAAAAGATGTCAGACTTTACTGAGAATACTCCGTTTAGTGCTTCCGGAGCCAGATAAAACGGCGATAGCCCGTTCTTATTGAAGGCATAGCTGCCTTGCGAAAGATAGCGAGCATATCCGAAGTCTATGATCCGAGGTGTAGTTGAGCCGGAGGTAACATCAAGCATGATGTTTTGAATGGTCAACTCATTGTGGATTACAGGCTCTGGCAGAGAGTGTAGGAACTTCAAGCCGTTCAATACACCTAATACAATATTCTTTGCCTCATAAACTGTACATTCACCCTTCCTTGCGAGGAATTGCGAAGCGGTTTCCCCACTGATAAAATCGAAAACAATATAAGCGAACTTACGGCCACTTAAGACTATTTCACCATTGTCCCGATATTTAACAATGTTGGGATTGTCAAGCGACTTGGCAATTTCAACCTCAAGAATATTTCCGTCTTGATCAAATTGTGTACGATGAAGTTTCGCGCAGTTTATAAGTTTAAGGAAACGATTCTTGCCTGCTGAGTCCTTGACTCGGTATGTTTCAGCATAGTCACCATCCTTGACTTGGAAAGTAACAGTATAGTTACCTATGGTTTGTTTTCTTTCGAGAGTGAACATACCTTAAAATAATGAGTCAAAAATACAGATAATTACAGTTACTAAAAGCAAGTTGCAAATTATGCCTGCCATCCTATTACCTAATGTGTTTTTGTTTATCTCTGATATGGAGTAGATATTTTTCCTCTTCTTTGTTTTATCTGGGTGGACAATCTTATCCTCGGAGATGTCCATTATTGTAGATAGAGAATCATATACAACATTTTGGATCTTTCGACAAGGAGTCGTTACGCAATTCTTACTAACTGGAATTGTAGGATCAAATGCAATTTCCGGATAAATGCTCATCCATATATCAATTGCTCTTACTGTTGCCGTCAGGATTTCTAAATTTTCCGGATCAGTATTGGATTTACGGAAGTTGGGCGTACTTTTTACTCTCGCTTTACAGGCATTATCAACACAGTCCATTATATAGTTTGCACACTCTAAATATCCTAATCCATTATAAAGGGGGCGTTTTAATGCCTTCTCTTTATTGTGACAAATGATACATTCTTGGATAAAGCCAATCCACCCTGGTACAATAAATTTATGCTCTAAATTGTTTGTCCGAGTTTCTTTGATTAGAACCTCAGTTATTTCATTAAGTTGAGATACGAATTGCTGATGTGGCATAATTATTACCAATTCCAAGTTCTTACTGTGTTTTCAACTTCTACGGAGACAGTATTATCTACGTCAACAGAACCACTGACATAAGCGTCAACAGTTCCTCTTACGTCAGCGTCAATGTTGCCTCCGACTACATACACACTTTGTGCGCCCCTCTCACGCCCGAAGTAGTTTTGGATTACAAGCAGCCATATTCCTATGGCGCATACTTGTAACCAAAACAACTGCGAGTTGTAGAGTCGTGAAAACTTCTCTTTTATGTCTGAGAATTTCATATTAGAAGCTAACACCGGGACCTTCAGTGGGAGCATCGATCATGAGGTCGATGACCGAGCGAACGATGGGGTGGAGAGTGCTTTCCGACGGATTGGAATTTGCCATCTCCTTGCCTTGCTGAAGCAACTGACGGGCGCGGTTTGCATCCTTCCATTGGATGGAGTTGAAGTTACGCAAGTTGTAATCAATGAATCCGATGAGCTGGTAAATCAGCGTGACTGCGACGAAGAGGCTGTTGATGTCATCGAGGACTGCGCGACCTTGGCGTACGTCTTTAGCACGGATAGCCATATCCACTTGGCTTCTAACGGCAGCCACTTGGCTGTCGTATTTGTTGCCAAGTTCATTGTTCGCTTTTTCGAGACGGTCGAATTCTTCACGGATTTCGGCTTCCAACGAATCCCATTCGTGGTTATTCTCGACCTCTTCCATTTTGAGGAATGCGCGGCGAATGTCTGCCTGTAGATGCATACGTCCGTCCTCAGCGCTCTTTTCACCCTCAAAGCGTTCGTTGATGTCGTTCATCAGTTTCTCTGCCTCTTCGGTTTCTGCAGGAGTAATAGACTTCGTGGATTTCAGCGCACGAAGTTTGCTACTGGCTGAGTCTTTTAGTTTCTCTACCTCATAGACAGAGATTACGGAACGCTTGCCAATCTCGACTTCTTTCTCCACTGTTTCCCCTGTGAGGGGGAAGAAAGCTTCAAGAGTGAGCATCTGTGAACGGTCGACCTTGATGGTGATATCGACATCGCTGCCAACGGGGATGATTCCGCCTACTTCATCACCGGTGATTACTACGTCAAACACGTGGTCATTATGTACGGCAGAAGTGCCGTCGGCATTGTGCTCACTCTGATAAATTGGAATTATCAGTGTATCTGCCTCTATGCCCGGACGGAGTTGGTTGCGTGTCTTTAGACCATTTAATGTGCCGACTGCGGGAAGTTGCTGATTCTTTTCAAGTCCTTTTACCGTCTTAACAACGTTTTTGTCAAGGCCAGAGTCATGTGCCTCAATAGAGATATTGTAGGGAAGTACAGCATTACCTACAACAATACCCTGCATGATGTTAATCTCTTTGGGGAAGCAAGGGATTATAGTACCTTTTTCATCGTAGGCTACTACGTTGAAAGCGTTATTTTTGCCCTCAAGGAGTTGGCATTCGATAACGTCACCAATTTCGTTGATCTCGACTTTACCGCTCGACCAACCATTGTCACTGCGGACAAGTTCAACGAAGAGTTGAACTGGAAGATTACCGGTGCATTCGTCTTTAGCGAGTTGAACGGTAACAAATTCTATGGGTTGTACTGAGTTTGCCTCATAAGATAGTGTCAAAGCGACAGTACCAACTGCAATCTCTTCTTTGACATCGCTATCGATACCGGAGGCAAATAGGGCTGCGCCTTTAGCAACCGCTGTCATCGGGTCGATGTCAGTGTCAACGTTGGGGGTTATTTGCTCGCGGAGCATCTGACGGAGAACAGGAGAGTATGTAGGTCCTCCGACAAGAATAAGCTTGTCAAGGTCCGCACCTGTAAGACCATTGCGTTTGAGCAGGTCTTTTGTGATGTCAACTGCTTTTTGGAATACTGGAGCAAGAACTTGCTTAAGTTGTTCCTGAGTAATGATGAGGTCGAGTTCGATTTCTTCTCCGTTATCATCCTCACCAAACTCATCGAGTTGAGATGTGATGTCAGCTTGAGGTTTGAATGAAAGTTGGTTCTTAGCTTGCTCTGCGTAGAATTTCATAGCATAGCGGAGGATATTGCGTGTGTCCTCATTTGCCATGATTTCGTCAATGGTATAGTTCTCTCGGAGATAAGGGATGATAATGTTATCTACGATAGCATAGTCAAGGTTCTTGCCGCCGAGGTAATTGTCACCTTCGGTGTCCTTGACCTGCATGATGCCATCTTCTACCTTAATGAGCGCAGCATCGAATGTACCACCGCCAAAGTCAAACACGAGCCACTGGCCGTTTTTGTTAGCTGCGCTAAGTCCATAAGCCATTGATGCAGCAATTGGCTCTTGGAGAAGCTCGCAGTGCTCGATACCTGCAAGTTTTGCAGCACGTTTAGTCGCTGCAATTTGGTCTGCTTTGAACTTCGCCGGTATGGTGATAACAGCTGATGTAACGCTTTCATCACCAATGAAAGATTTGAGAGTCTTTAGAACCTCGGCTGAAAGTTCTTCAGGAGAGTATGATGTTCCCATATTAGAACTCTCATTCGATTTGTTTGTTCCCATATCGCGCTTGAACTCAATGAACACATTTTCGCGGTCATTGGCCCATTTTTTTGTTGCTCGCGATTTGTCTGAACGAAGGTCATTGTAGGCACTATCTCCGACTTTTGCGATTTTCTTTTTGGTAAAAGAAACGCAAGAAGGTAGCGTGTCTTTGAGCGTATCGGTCTTTTTGATAACCGGTTCGCCGCTTTCCATTTTGCAGATTGCGGAATTGGTCGTGCCAAGGTCAATTCCGTATCTCATTTTTGATTGAGCCATGTATAGTAGTTTGTTTTAGATGTTTTGACTTACTGTGATTTGTGCAGATTGTATCATCTTGCCTTTGTAGTTAATTTGTGGCTTGATGATACCTGTGATAACTTGCTTGCCTTGAGGCAGCTCTTCGTCTTCAACGAAGTTTGCCGTCACTTTCATACCTTCGTGGTAGTCCTTGCCGAGCATATCGACGAGTTCGTACCCGTTGGCAAGCAGATTGTCTTTCATCTGTTTGATAGATTTTGAAAGCTGCTTATGGCCACGAACCGAACTATCCATTTTGTAGAGAGTCATCTCCATAAATGTGATTCGGTCTGCGAGAGTGGCAATGAGCTTCTGCTCACTTTCAGGTGATACAACGGAGGCATTAGAAAGTGTACTGATTTGCTTAGAGATGGTCTGCATCTCGTTCATCTCTGATGCCATGCGATTGACGATTTCTTCGTTGAGTTTATCAGCTTTTGCTGAAAGGGTTGCGACTTCGTTACCGCGTTTGGTAATAAGCTTGCCAAGAATGAAGGCAACTGTTATGAGAGCCAATGCCAAAGCAATGAAAATCCAAAGCCCGGTCTTTGACTTTTTTGCAATGGAATGGCTGAGAGTTTCGGATCGGTTTTGAATTTCACTGTGTGTTCGTGATATTTACGTTGAGGCTATCAGCTAACGCTTCGATGCTTTTAGTAACTGAAGAAAGCTCACTTTTGAGAGAGTCAATTTCAGTGATTTGCAACTCAATGTTTTGGTTGAGTGTCGCAAGGTCGCCTTTAAGCGACTCGTTTTCGTACTGAAGAGTTTGCACTGTTGATTGAGTTACCTCAATCTGTTTGTAGCAATGACTAAGTGAATCATTGTAGTTTGCTCCAAACGATTGTATGGAGCAAATAATTGCAACTGTAAATAATGTGATATATTTCATATTTTAATAATTAAATATCGCTGAAAATTGCACGCGCTATATGGCCGACTATGGCAACACCTATAATACCTCCGATGACGAAGCCCTCACTTTCTCCTGCCATTGCGCCAATTATTGCGCATATTAATGTTGCAATCCAAAATGCTGGCCAACCGGAATTCTTGCCATTCGATGAAGTTGAATAACTCGAAGAAGAGGTTGAATAAGAAGTTTTAGAGGTTGTGGCAGTCTGTGTTTTTTGGGGGTGTTGTGTAGTGGATGAGTAGGTTGAAATCCCGAGGTCATTACATATCCCCTTAAGGGATGTGCGATTCTGATTGTAGCGGTTAGACCTAAAGTCAGACTCCATATCAAATGTGTCCATGATAGTTGTCGCACGCCATGCTTCACGTATAACTGGTTCGATTGAGTCGATCAATGTTGACGCAGCGATAGCCGGGTTAATACCTTGTCGTTTGCAAGCTTCAACCATAGATCCGAATGCATTTTGAGCGGCATTTACCTCCTCTATAAGATTGTGCAAGGCATTGCCGACAACCTGTGTAGAGAGGGACAGATAGAAAGCATTGTTTGCTCCGAGTTTTGATTTGATAGTTTGTAGCAATGGCTTGGTCGCGTTAAGAAGATTGATGGAATATTCAATCTTGTCGGGAAGATTACAGAACTTGCGTAGTTCCTCTTTAACCCTTCTCGTTTCAATAGCAACTTCTGCCGGTGGCATATTATCAACAGCCTTTTTCAGAATGTCGTGATTCTCTTGACAACGCTGTTTAGTAAGCTGCCCTACTGCTATTTTCAGAGCGTATGCTTGAAGCACCATCGCTTTGCGCGGGCTTTCTACATCGCTATCCGGAGCATTATTATAATAGTTGATGCCACACTGAAGGACAGCCTTTGCGACGTTGTCTGCTACCATCTGGTACTGAGGACTTGCTGCTCCAGCAATATCTTTAACTTGCTTTAGTGCGGATTTAGTAGAGTTCATCAACTTAGTACCCGCCTGTAGATTCCCATTGGCATCTTTCGAATTCACCGATTTGGCCGCAGCGATAGCAGCGTTGATGGTCGAAATCGGTTCATCAAGTGCAGTCTTACCGATAAGTGCCTTATCATTGGGATTTGATGCTGCTGAAAGCAATGTCGAGGCGGGAACCTCCGTAAGAATCTCTGCTATAAACATTGCAGCAATCTCGTCTTCGGTCATTGTAAAATTCTCAATGCCGAGGGCCTTGAGGAACGCTGAACGGTGCTCATTATTATGAATCACCATAGAAATGTTAGAAAATCCTGCCGAATAGTTACCCGAAATGAGATTAAGAACACCAACATTTATTAGGGACGAAAAGGTTTCTTTCTTCTCAAATAATTTCCACGCCTTATCAATATTCCCGGTTTGAAGATATTTAATTGCGATTTCATCCATCTGAGATCCTTGTATAAACCAGAAAAGTGCATAGCGAACTTGCTCTTTATCCAAATTTAATGCTGCATTTGCTTTAGCAATGCTTTCTGCCGTTCGGAACGGCTTTTCCTTGATGATTTCTATAAAATCAAAAGGGAATGAAATTTCCTTGCCGACTTTAGAAAATGCAGTTAGTTTATTCAGGTTCCCCACTCGCTCTTTAAGCGGCGAATTGGATAGCACACCGAGGATGCGATACGGATTATTCGATATGAGTTTTAACATCGAGGATTAATTTTATAAATGCCCTGGCGGATCCTCGGGACGGGCGGGTATGATAGGTGAGTAATGAAAAAGCGCAGGATCCGTACTTGTTACTCGTCCTGCTGCTAAAGGCCTTCGCATTGCCCGAAATAGTAGAACGAGCAACGCAGAGCCTACGCCGTATGATATGTTATACACCACAAGAGGTGCAGTCCTCCCATAGGTACGTGTATCATACCCGAAGACATCTACCGTTGCTTCATTCTTGACTATTTCTAATGAAGTTGCGAAGTTCTTAGCAGCCAAGAATCAAGCGCAAGAAGACGCTTTTTGAAAAATATGTCTGAAACCCACCCATCCGATGAGCCGTTAACCCATCGACGGCGTAGATTTGCACTGCAAAGATACGAATTTTAAATTAAAAATGAAAAAATAAAATGAAAAATGGGAGAGATTTAAGAATTTTGGCGGTGTTGCGCTATGCACGCGAGGGCGCGTGTAAATCCCGGCATACTTGCATACCTTTTTGGGGCGGGGGGAATTAGCGGGCGAGGGAGAGGTTGCAGGTGATGCCGTAGGCGGTGTTGGAGGTGGGGAAGGCGGAGTTGCTGACCAGGGGAGTGTTGACCTGGTGCTCGAAGAACATGCCGAGTTGGATGCGGCGGCTCAGGGCGTATTTGGCCGAGAAGTTGGCCGAGATGTTTTGCGAGCCGGAGGTAGCCTGGGTGTAGTTCGATTCGATGCGGCGAATGAGGGCCTGGCTGCGGGCAAACTTGAAGTCGGCCTGCAGGTCGAGGTCGGAGGCCACGGTAGTGGTGCGGCTCTTGATTTTGAAGAGGGCCAGGAGGTTGGGTATCTTGTATCCGGCGCCGACGGTGATTCCGCGCTGATTGGCTTCGACGACCTGGCCGGCCGAGGAGTTGAGGGTGAGCGTGCGCGAGTCGGTCCACTCGACGTTGACGCGGAGGTCGTTCTGGAGCGTGACTTTCACTCCGACGAGGGGGGCGAATCGCTCCGTGATGGTCACGGAACTGATATTATAGGGCGATGAAGGAATGGGCTGGCCCGAGAGTTCGTCGAGCGTGAAGCCGAGGTCGCCGTTGTTGCCGCCGAGCGCAATCCAGTTGAGGAATCCGTTGTATGAGCCTACGGTGTAGGTACACTGGTAGGCATGGTTGATGGTGAAGTTCTTGAAGACCTTCTTGAGGTTGCCGAGGTTGATAAGACCGTCGTAGGTCACTCGCCAGTTGGGCAGAATGGAGGCCAGCGAGGGGAAGGGGTTGAGATACTGCTTGCGGGGGTTGGAGCCGGTATAGGCGGCGAGGAAGGCGGGAATAAGCACGTCGGAACTGGTCTGGCTGACCTGGCCCACCTCCGGGTTGAAGGGCTGGCCGGCGTTGGCGTTGCCTTGCATGAATCCGCCGGAGGGGTAGAGGGCGTTGGCATACTGGCCCTGGACCCTTTCGCGCATAATCGGGATATATTCGAGGAAGTCGGCAAAGGCCTTCGAGTAGTATCCGCTCTTGGCGTTGCTCTGGCGCAGGGCGGTCTTGAGGGCCACGTGGGTCTTGGTGTAGGAGCCGGTGCGGGCCGTGGGCATATCGTCAAACATGAACTGAATCTGGCGCGTACGCGAATCGTTCATCTGGGCGTTGAGGTCGATTTTCAGCCCCGGGGCGGGTTCGAGTTTGGCCTCGAAGGAGACTTCGAGCGAGCGGTTGAACGAGGCGGGCGAGGTCTGGCCGTCGTCGGTCATGAGCCATCCGCGTTCCTTGGCTTCGTTGACATAACTTTCGCCGACAAAGCCGAAGGCGAAGTCAAGTCCGGGAGCCATCGGGCCGTAGCCGTTGGTCTGGCCGAAGGCGGCGCCTACGGTCGGGCGATAGAGCGGAATGGCGAGGCTCTGGCTGTGGCGCACGCGGGCCGAGACGTTGCGGGGCGACATGAGCAGGCGCAGAGTGTAGGCCGCGGCTTCGCCCCAGAAGGTTTTTTTCTCCTGTTCTTTAACCTCGGTAATCACGAACTTGACGTTGGCCTCGCCGCGCGTAAGAATTTCGACCGACGAGTCGTCGACCTGACGCGATTCAACCTTGAAGGGCTGGCCCGACGGGGTGGTGGCCGTCACGCGCACTTTCTTGACCTTCAGGTTATGTTTGATAATGAGCGAAGTGTCGGGCTTGAGTTTGAAGGTACGCTCATAGCGCTTGGGGCGGTTGGCGCGCTGGGCCGTGGCCGAGGTGGCGCGCTTGTTGGAGCCGAAGCGTTGGTTGATTCCCTTGAGATATTTCGACTTGTTGAAGAGCCCTTCGAAGTTAATGCGTGCGTCGGCCGTGAAGTCGCTCTTGTTGGCTATGGAGTTTCCGACGCTTTCGCCGTCGACCGTCGCGCCGCGGTCCCATTGGTATGTGGCGTTATATTTCGCCGAGCCTGAGAGCCAGTCGAGCACGGGAATCTGATTGAAGGGCAATTTATATTCGGCGGCAAACGACTGGTTGTAGCCCCAGGGCGTGCCGAGGTTGCGAATCGAACTGAGCACTGTGTCTTTCCACTGCTTATACTCGTCGGGGAAGAGTTTGCGGTTCACTGCGCCGGCCGTCTCCTCGATTCGCGCCTGAGTGTTGCTCTCGAAGCGGAAATTGAGCGTCTTGGTCAGGTTCCAGGTCAGGGAGAGTTTGCGGTCCCAGAGGAAGTTTTTGCTCACGGAGACGGGGAGTTGGAAGTTATCGTCCACTTCCGAGCGAGTCTGGTTTTCGTAGTAGTAGCGGCTCATATTGGTGGTGAACGAGATGTTGTTCATCAGGAAGCCAAACTCCCAGTCGCGAATGAATTTGAGATTCTTTTTCTTCTGGTCAATCAGTTTCTTGAAGGGCTTGACCGTGCGTTTAAACGGCGACCAGGCGTATTGGAATGAGCCGCGATAGTCGTTGGTGTTTCGATATTCAACCGTGGGGTCCGAGAAGTTCTGTTTGTTGAAACTGAAGTTGAAGGTGAAGTTTGCGGGGTCCCAGGGCATGGAGTTTTTGCTCTTGACGTCGAATTTAAGGCCCGAGATGCTGAAACTCTGCACCTTGGTCTCTTCTATGGCGAAGGCCTTGATTGAGTCGCGCTGCTGCTTTGTTGCGCAGTCGTCGAGGGCGTCCTTGAGGCGCACGTCGGTGTCCAGCGGGTTATATTTCGGAGTTATGCGCTCCGTGGAGGTCGAATAGTAAATCGGCGCGCGCAGTTTGGCCTTTTCGGGGAGGAAGCGGCCGGCGTCGACCTGCATAGCGAAGTTAATCTGCTGATAATCATCCATTCGGCGCTCGTTGAGGCTCTGGTCTACGGCGCCGAAGCCCGACGATTCCAGGTGGGCGCCCACGTTAAACGTGGCCACGTCGCTCATCGCCAGGTTGATGTTGGCTTTTGCGGCCCAACCGCCCTCTTCGTCAAACTCCGTGACTTTCAGTTCGTTGACCCAGACGGTGCCGCTCTTGGCCGTCGACGAGTTATTGCGCACGCCGATGAGCATTACGCGCACGTCGCCCAAGGTCGGGTTGCCCGCAACAGTGATGGTGTTCGCCTCATGCTCCGGGTCGCGCTCGGTGTATCGGCCCGTGTGGGTGACTCCCGGCTGATTTTCGTTGAGTTTGCGGTTGCGGTTGTTCTTGACGTTGACGAGATTCTGGAGCAGGAAGTCGAGGCGGTTGCTCAGGGGCCAGACCAACTGGCGCTGGCTCGTCAGGTCGTTGTTATATTTGCCCGGAGCAGTCAGTTCCAGGGGTACTTCATATTCATAGTAGTTGGCCTTAACGTCGGAGCCCAGACGCAGGAACACGGAGAACTGGCCCGAGCGCAGATTCTGGGTGTTGTCGATCGGCGCTTCGGCGTGAA
>CAYUGU010000057.1:0-13854 GCA_964444345.1 uncultured Bacteroides sp. | reverse complement strand
CCCACAACTTACAAATCCACAAAATTCTACACTTTTAACTTTCTTTAACATACACTTCTTCCAAAGCAACACCGGAAGGGGTCACGGAGAGGCGAACCGAGGCACCCTCGACCACCGGCAGGTTGCCCGCAACATGGCCAATCGGGGCATTGAAGGCCACGGGAATCCCATAAGGGGCGACGAGGCGGCAAATCATCTGCTCCATAGTTTCGCCGTTGGCGTCGGGGCGATATTCAGTGAACTGCCCGACGACGAGCCCGGCGATACGGTCAAGCGCCCCACCGAGGCGGAGGCGATGAAATACGCGCTCTACCTTATATATAGGTTCGGCAATATCCTCTACAAAAAGGATGCTTCCGGGCAAGCCCATTATATTATAAGGAGTGTCGGCAAGGCCGTTGAGCACGGCGAGATTACCCCCGACGAGCGGACCGGAGGCTTCGCCGAGGCAATTGAGAGGCGACGGCGCCCAAGCGAGCGGACGCATATGGCCGTTAGTAAGAATTTCGAGCAGGCGGGCGTTGGCTTCATCTCCGGGCGTCAAGGAGAGGGCGAGTTCCTTGGCCATCGACCCATGGATTGAGCGGATTCCGGCCGACAGCCAAAGGGCATGGAGCGCTGAAACATCGGAAAACCCGATGAGCCAGACCGGTCGCGGAGATATATGGCCAATCAGGTGGACACATCCGTAGCCGCCCCTCGAACAGAGGATGGCTTTCACCTCCGGAAGGGCCAACGCGGACCGAAAATCGGCCAAACGCTCCTCGAAAGTGCCCGAATAGGAGCCGGAGCGTCCGAGAGCCGACGGAAAAACTTCGACGCGAAAACCGGCCTTCCGGAGGGTTTCGGCAGCGCTCATAACCAACTGATTGTCAACAGCAGAAGCCGGCGACACGATAGCAATCAAATCACCCTCGGAGAGGAGGGGCGGGGTAACAAATTTGGTATTCATAGGTGCAAATTTATGAGTTTTTTTTGTGAAATTGGCGGAATAGTTTTAAATTTGTGGGCATAGAAACACAAAAAAATCATAACCCAAGTGAGTTATAGTATTCTTGACCTACTGTGTCTGATAGGCGCAGTTTGCCTGTTCCTCTACGGAATGAAGGTGATGAGTGAAGGGCTGCAAAAGGCTGCGGGCGACCGTCTCCGCACGATTTTGTCGGCCATGACGCGCAACCGCTTCACCGGAACGATGACCGGTATGTTCATCACCGCCTTGATCCAGTCGTCGTCGGCCTCGACAGTAATGGTTGTAAGTTTTGGCAACGCGGGCCTGATGACGCTCTCGCAGGCTATGTCGGTAATTTTCGGTGCCAATGTTGGCACGACGTTTACGGCATGGATCATCGCCCTGTTCGGCTTCAAAGTCAATATGTCGGCCTTTATGCTCCCGCTGCTTGGCATCGCCGTTCCGCTGACGATGATGTCGTCGAGCCGCAAGAAGAGCATCGGCGAGTTCCTGATAGGTTTCGCCTTCCTGTTCATGGGCCTGGACATGATCAGCAAATATGTCCCCGACCTGCAGGCCAACCCGGAGATGTTTGCATTCCTGCAGCAATATACGGGTAACGGCTTCAGTTCAATCCTGATATTCATGGCAGTGGGCTGCCTGGTCACTATGGTAATCCAGAGTTCGGCCGCAACGTTTGCCATCACGCTGATTATGTGCTCCAAGGGCTGGATCACGTTTGAACTGGCCTGCGCCATAGTGCTCGGCGCCAACCTCGGAACCTGTATCACCCCGCTTCTCGCCTCGATGAGCGGCAACACGGCGGCCAAGCGCACGGCCCTCGGCCATCTGCTCTTCAACATTCTCGGCTTCCTCTGGCTGCTCCCGATTTTCGTCCCCTTCGTGCATATGAACGAATGGCTCACGGAACTCATCGGCCAAGGCGACCCGAACCGCCTCTATAACTACGTTGCCCACCTGCAGCAGACGGCGCCGGAGGTCTATAACCACCTGTTTGACAACTCGCTGCCCGTAGGCCACCCGGCCCTGAAGCAGATAGCGGCAATGCAGATCAGCGTTTCGTTCGGTATGTCAATGTTCCACACGACTTACAACATTGTCAACCTCACGATAATGATTTGGTTCACAAATCTTTACGTAAAAGCCGTTGAAAAACTGCTGCCGTCGAAATCGTCAGCCGAAGAGGAATTCAGCCTCAAGTATATCGGCGGTTCGCTCGTCAGCGCCTCGGAACTCAACATCGCGCAGGTTGAGAAAGAAGTCGGAGTCTTTGCCCAGCGGGTTGACCGGATGGTCGGCATGGCTCAGGAACTGCTCCACCTCAACGCCAAGACCAAGGAATTCAACCAGTTATATTCGCGACTTGAGAAATATGAAGACATTTCGGACCGCATGGAGCGCGAAATTGCCGACTTCCTCAACCGCACCAGTCAGGGGCGCCTCAGCAACGACGGCAAGCGCCGCATCGCCGCCCTCTTCAACATCAACTCGGAGATTGAAAGCATCGGCGACGGATGTAACAACTTCGGCCGCGTGCTTGCCCGCAAGCAGGAGGTCAGCGTCCACTTCAACGACATCATCAAGGAGAATATCGACGCAATGTTCGTGCTCGTGGCCGAAGCGATGAACGGCATGATCAATATGCTCGACAACATTGAGAACGTCAAGGAAGAGCAACTGCTCGCCGCATACAATAAAGAACGTGAAATCAACAATTTCCGTAACCAACTCCGCAATAAGAACGTAGAAAACATCAACAACGGGCTCTATGACTATCAGGCCGGCATCTTCTTTATGGATGCAATCAGCGACCTTGAAAAAGTCGGCGACTACATAATCAACGTGGTCGACACCATCAGAGACTCAATGACTAAAAAAGCATGAAAAAGAACCTCATTCTGACAATGACCCTCCTGGCTGCCGCCGCGACGGCTACAGCCGAAGTACTGACCCCCTCCGAAGCGCTTGAGCGCGCCTTAGGCGAAGCCCCCGCAACCATGCGCAAGGCCCCGGGGCTTAAGACCATGAAACTCAACCCGGCAATGACTATCGGCAAAACCGCCGAGCCGGAAATCTACATAATGACGCCGACCGCAGAGTCGCTGATGATTCTCTCGGCCGAGAGCGAGACGCCCGCCCTGCTGGGCTATGCCGACACGGCATTTGACCCCGCCAACATCCCGCCGGCAATGCAGGCGATGCTCGCCACATACTCCTCGGAAATCAAGGCCGTGCGCGCCGGAATTGCCGTCGAGGCCTCCGGAAGCCGCGCCGATATGAGCGTAGTAGAGCCCCTCTGCCGAACCACCTGGAATCAGGATATGCCCTATAACCTTTACTGCCCGAAACTCAACAGCCAGCGCTGCATGACCGGCTGCGTAGCCACGGCTATGGCCCAGATTCTCAAGGCCATCGAATGGCCCGCCAAATGTAACGGCGGCTCGGAGACCTACAAATGGGCCTACGGCAACCAGGACCTGACGCTCGACTTCGACGATATTGAACTGAACTGGGAAGTCATGCGCGACAACTATCCCTCGACAACCACTAACACCGCCTCGAAGGCCGTTGCCACCCTGATGCAAGCCCTCGGATATGCCGGCCATATGAACTACTCGCCGACCGCCTCGGGCACCCATGGTGTCAGCATGGCCGCCGGCCTCATCAAACATTTCGACTTCGACGCCTCAATCAGTTACGAACTCCACGACTGGTATACGCAGACGGAGTGGGAAACACTCATCCACAAGCAGTTGGAGGCCGGATTCCCGGTTTACTGCGACGGCGTCAACGCCGACTACTCCATGGGCCACGCCTTCGTTATCGACGGATATGCCGGCGACGGCTACTTCCACCTCAACTGGGGTTGGGGCGGAATGAGCGACGGCTACTACCGTATGACGGCCCTCGACCCCGTTTCGCAAGGCATCGGCGGCTCGACGGGCGGCTATAACTTCGCCCAAGGCATTATTGCCGGCCTCAAGAAGGGCGCAACGACTCCGCTGACCGAGATTCCTATGGTATTCCAATGTTACGACACATTCGGCGTCACCGAATCGACTGTCACCAAGGCCTCGCAGGCCACATTTACCGGCGGATTCTATAACCTGACCCCGATGAGTGTCAAGAACGTAACCCCCGGCGTCAAGTTTGTCAACAACGAGACCGGCGAGGAACGCCTTCTCCGCTCAACGACTTCCATCACTCAGGAAATACCGACCAACATCGGCATCATGGAATACCCCGTAACGATGAACAAGAGCATCCCTGAAGGCGAATATACGGTCTACCCGACCATCTATGACCGCACAAACAAGATTACCTACGATATGCGCACCCGCATTGGCGGCTACGGATGTCTGCACGCAAAGGTTACCTCCTCGGAGGTTATCTTCTCCGAGCCCGTTCGCGCGGAGGTGAAAGCCACCAACATCAAAGTGACCTCGCCGGCCTATGTAGGTACGCCCTTCACGGCCTCCGTGACCCTGACCAACACGGGCAACCAGCCCTACAACGGCTTCGTGACCCCGGCCCTCTTCATCAAGGGCGGAGGCGCCGTTCAGGCCTTCGAGGCCTTCCTCGTCGAACTCCAGGCGGGCGAAAGCAAGGACTACTCTTTTGTCTGCAACCTCGGCACAAAAGTCACGGCCGGCACAACCTATGCCTTTGCCGTAATGGCCGAAAGCGGCAAGCAGGCCGGAAATGCAATTGACCTGAAGGTTTCAGCCCGTCCCGCCTACGGCGTCATGAAAGTCGACGAACTGAAGGTCACCAATACGGCCCAAAACAACCTGACTTTCGAACTGACGGCCTCCTGCACGTCGGGCTATTACTCCGAGCCTCTCTTCGTAGTGATTTTCCGCAAGAGCGGCACCGGTAACTACCTCGACTACTTCATGAGCGAGCCGCAACTGGTCAACACCGGCGAGAGCACTACCGTCACCATCAGCAGCACGTTTGCCGCCGGCACTCCGGGGACAACCTATAGCGCCATCCCCTTCTATTTCGATGCGTCTCAGAGCGCCAACACGTTTATGGAAGGATACTCACTGGTGCAGTTCACCCTGACCGACGGCGAATATGGCGACGCAAACACCGGCGCTCTCGAGAGCGTCGAGACCGAATCCAACGAACCGGTTGAATACTATGACCTCCAGGGGCGCCGCCTAAATGGCCCCGGCCGAGGAATCACCATTCGCCGCCGGGGCGACAAGACCGAGAAAGTTCTATGAAGCGCGTCCTGATTGTCGGCGCCGGCGGCTTTATCGGCGGCTTTATCTGTCGCAGGGGCCTTGAGTTGGGCTATGAGACCACGGCGGGTATTCGCCCGTCAACGTCGCGAAAATATCTCGACGACCCGCGCCTCCGCTTTCTTGAGATAGACTATTCGAGCGTGGATTCAATCCGCGCGGCCTTAGAGTCGACCGACGACCGCTGGGACTACATTATCTATAACCTCGGCGCAACAAAATGTGCCAACTTCCTCGACTTCAACCGCATAAACTTTGAGACGCTGCGCAACTTCGGCACGGCGCTCAAAGCCGCCGGGAAGGTACCGGAGAAGTTTCTCTACGTCAGTTCGCTCTCGGCCCTCGGCCCGGGCGACGAGAAGGGCTACAGCCCCCTGACCGAGCAGACCCCTCCGGCGCCAAACACCCGCTATGGCCTCTCGAAAATCAAGGCGGAGCAATGGCTCGAAACCATGTCGGGTCTCCCATGGATAATCTTCCGTCCCACAGGCGTTTACGGCCCTCACGAGCAGGACTACCTGATGATGATCAAGTGCATTGACCGCCACTTTGACTTTGGCGTCGGCTATCGCAAGCAGATGCTTACCTTTATTTACGTCGAAGACCTCGTGCAGGCAATGTTTATGGCCCTCGAAAAAGCACCCGTAGGCCACAAATACAATATCTCGGAGTCGCGGGCCTACACCCAGGCCGAGTTTCGTAAGATTACCGCCGAACTCCTCGGGCGCAAGGCCGTAATCCCCGTTCGCCTACCCCTTTGGGCCGTGAAAATAGTCAGCGCCGTCGCTGAAAAGGTCGGCGCCCTGAGCGGCAAACCCTCGACCCTCAACCGCGACAAATATCTCATCATGAAGCAACGCAACTGGCGGTGCACCACCGACGCCGCCACCGCCGACTTCGACTTCACCGCCCCCACCGACCTCCGCACCGGCCTCCAAAAGACCATCGCCGCCTACCGCCTCACGGAAAATTCGGAGTCCTAACTTTAACCATAACGAAAAAATCTGATTGAAAATCTTTATATATCAGAAATTTGTTGTATATTTGCATAGATTAAACAATATAAATTAAAGTTATGGCAAGACCTATCAAAGAAACCCCGATACTTACAGGCGAAGATGCAATCCGCTTTGAAGACAGGATGAGAGAGGTTGAAAGCCTTTCTCAAGAACAGCGCGCCGAGAATACACGTATTCTCAAAAAGGCCGTTGAAGAAGCAAAAAAGTTAATAACCGTGTGCCTTTAATATGAGGCTCATCAGACTTGCCTCGGATACCCCGCTCACGAATTTTGACTGCGGAGATGAAGACCTGAACAATTTTCTCGTTGAGGATGCCAAAAACTTCCTCAGCAAACGCATTGCAAATTCATTCATACTTGAAGATGAAGGCCGAATTGCGGCATACTTTTGTTTATTAAACGACAAAATAAGCAAACAGGAAGTAACTAACAGCCAATGGCGAAAAATAAAAAACCGATTTCCCGACGGCAAAAAATTCAGTAGTTATCCCGCTATAAAAATTGGCCGATTGGCAGTATCTTCCCAACACAGAGGGCTGCAAATAGGAACGAAACTTATGAACATAATAAAAGATATTTTGGATACGGACGCAAATTATTCCGCATTCCGATTTATCACGGTCGACGCGTACCTTACTGCAGTTCCGTTCTATGAAAAAAACGGATTCGTCAAACTAACCCAAAAGGAAGAAAATGACCATACGCGACTGATGTTCTTCGACATGATGGAATTGATATAGTCCCCTATGATTCTTTGTTTTTATTCAAAAGAAGGCGCTCCCTCAAAAATGAGGAGCGCCTTATAATTTTTTATTTTGTATCTTTAATTGTCTTGGAAGATGTGTTTCAGTTTGGAGAAGAGGCGGCGGGAGGTGGCCGGATCGGGCTTGATGTTGGGGGCGCTCTTCATGGCTTCAAACTGGGCTTTCTGTTCGTCGGTAAGGCTTTCGGGGATGTAGACCATCACGTTGATAAGTTCGTCGCCCTTGGCCGATGAGTTGAGTTCGGGGAGGCCTTTTCCGCGCAGGCGGAGCACCTTGCCGGGCTGAGTGCCGGCGGGAATGTTGAGTCGGGCGCGTCCGGTGATTGTGGGGACTTCGACGGCACCGCCGAGGGTAGCCGTGGGCAGGTCGAGCATCAGATTGTAAATCACGTCATTGCCGTCGCGAATGAGTTCGGGGTCTTTGATTTCGTTGATGACCACGAGCAGGTCGCCGTTGACGCCGCCGTGAGCCGGGGCGTTACCCTTTCCTTGAACCGTAACGACCTGACCGTCGGAAACGCCGGCGGGAATGGTGAACGAAACGGTATTTTCCTTGCGCTGCACTCCGGTTCCGCTGCAGTGCGAGCAGGGAGTCGTGATGATCTTTCCGTCGCCGTTACATTGCGGGCAGATGGCCTCGGACTGCATAGGGCCGAAAATCGACTGCTGCATCTGAGTGACCACTCCGGCGCCGTGACAGGTAGGGCAGGTCTGGAAGGCGGTGCCGTCCTTGGCTCCGGTGCCGTTACAGTAGGTACACTTATCGTTTGTAGGGATTTTCAGGGTCTTGGTCACTCCGGAGGCTATGTCGGCGAGCGAGAGTTTCACGTTGATACGCAGGTCAGAGCCTTTGCGCACGGGCTTGCGGCCGCGCGAAGAGCCTCGACGCGAGGCGTTGCCGAAGCCGCCGCCGTTATAGTGGCCGCCGAAAATGTCGCCAAACTGCGAGAAGATATCCTCCATCGTGAAGCCGCCGCTGCTGAAGCCGCCGAAGCCACCGCCGCCACCCGGGAATCCTTGCGGGCCCATATTGTGGCCGAACTGGTCATACTTCTGGCGCTTTTCGGGGTCGGAGAGCACATCGTAGGCCTCGGCGGCCTCCTTAAACTTCTCTTCGGCTTCCTTGTCGCCGGGGTTCTTGTCAGGGTGATATTTAATCGCGGCCTTGCGGTAGGCCTTCTTTATCTCGTCGGCCGAGGCGCTTTTGCTAACCCCGAGGACTTCATAATAATCTCTTTTCTGTTCTGCCATGGCTAAAAAAGTGTTTATAGATTATTGACCTACAGCCACTTTTGCGTGGCGAAGAACTTTATCGTTAAGGGTGTAGCCCTTCTGGAGGGTATCGATTACCTTGTTTTTCTTTTCGGGGTCGCCGGGCACGAGGGCCACGGCCTCATGGAGTTCATCGTTGAAGTCGGCGCCGGTGGATTCCATCGCCTTCACTCCGTTCTGTTCCAGATACTTAATGAACTTATTGTAGATCAGAACCATACCCTCCTTTACGGCTTCGGCATTATCAGTATCCTTGATAGCCTCCAGGCCGCGCTCAAAGTCGTCGACAATCGGGAGGAGCCCTTTCATTGCCGATTCGGCGCCATTGCGCAGAATCTCAGACTTTTCGCGAAGTGTACGCTTGCGGAAATTATCAAAATCGGCCATCAGGAAGAGATACTCTTTCTTCTCCTTTTCGAGGGCCGCCTGAGTCTCGACCAACTGGGTCTTGAAGGCCTCAAGTTCGCTTTGTTCCTCAACTTCTTCGGCCACTTCGGCGTCCGTAGCAATTTCTTCGGCCTGCTCCTCGGGGTTCAGGGCCTCGGGGTTCAGGGTCTCTTCACGCTCAGCGTTTTCAAACGGGTTAGTATTTTGATCCATGTTTCTTCTAAAATATTTATGTCTTTTCATAATAGTTGATATCAAAAAGTGTGCCAATTAAAAAATTAAGTCGGCAGCCCGCTTTTTGGCTACCAACTTAATAACAATCAAACGGCCCAAAGCGTTCACCGGCCTACGTGAACATCACAATCCGGAAACTCGCGGCGCAGCAGGTCTGCCAAAATGGCAGGGTCACATTTCGGCATCAAAGCAAACAAGGCCGACCCGCTGCCCGACATTTGGGCATAAACGGCGCCGAGCGCCATCAGCCGGGCCTTGATTTCGCCAATGCGCGGATGAGCAATGATTACGGGCCGCTCAAAATCGTTGCCAACGGTTTGCTGCCAGTGGCTTACCGGCCCACGGAGGCGCTCGCTAAGCGGTTTGCGACGACCCTCAAAAGGGCGCACTCCGGCATAAGCCTCCTTGGTCGATACCCCAAACGGAGGCTTCACGATTGCCGGCGTATGCTCCTCAAGCAGCCCCGCAGGCAGTTCATAGGGGCGCAGGTCAGTACCCGTCCCGGTGCAGACCATCGGCTCCGAGTAGATGAAAAACGGACAATCCGAACCGAGCATCGCCGCCATCGCAGCCAACTTCTCGCGCGGATAGCCAAGGTTATACAACTCATTGAGGCCCAGGAGCGTATAGGCCGCGTCGGCCGACCCGCCGCCAAGCCCCGCGCCGTCGGGAATGCTCTTATGCAGATGAATCCGCGTCGGGGGCAGGCCGCCCGTCTCCGCCTCCATAAGCCTATAAGCCTTCATCACGAGATTCTTCTCCGCCGGGCAGTCGACCTTTCGCCCGGTGCATACCAGCGTGGTCTCCTCGGCGGGCGTCAGTTCCAGCAGGTCCTCCCAGTCCGTATGGACCATCACGGTTTCCAGCGTATGGAACCCGTTAGGCAACTTCCCGGTAATATCCAGCCCGAGGTTAATCTTAGCATGAGGAAACAAAATCATACACACTCAATTTTTTCACCCGCAAAGTTATTAAATGCGGGAAAGGACGGTTTGGATTAGGGAGCGGATGCCGTCTTTGTAGTTGGGGTTGGCGGTTGAGTTGAAGCGGTTGGCAATGATGGAGCAGACGGTCATGCAGCGGTGGCCCATGAGTTTGCCGAGGCCCTGGAGGGGCGCGGATTCCATTTCGTAGTTGGTTATGCGGCGACCTTTGAACTCAAACTGCTCGATGCGCGAATTGAGGTCGGGGTTAGCCAGGTGGAGGCGCACTTCGCGTCCCTGAGGACCATAGAAGCCGACGGCGGAGATAGTGTTGCCGCGGACCATGTCGTCGCCGCCGATTTGGCTGACGAGTTCGGGGTCGGCATCGACCACGTAGGGCTTGGCCCAGAGGGGATTCCAGCCGGTATGGTCGCAGAGGGCGTGCTCGAAGTCGAGGTCGGCAACGGAGTTGCGCCCGGCATAGTAGTTGAGAACGCCGTCGAAACCGATGGCCTTCTCGGCAATCACGGGAGTGCCGAGCGAGAGTTCGGGCTGGAGGGCGCCGGAGGTTCCGATGCGGACCATGGTCAGCGAGCGCGTCTTCTCGCGGACTTCGCGGGTCGTGAAGTCGACGTTGGCGAGGGCGTCGAGTTCGGTCACTACGATGTCGATATTGTCGGGGCCGATGCCATGGCTCAGACACATAATCGGTTTGCCCTGATAGGTGCCGCCAATGGTATGAAACTCGCGCGAGGAGACCTCGAACGTCTTGGTGTCGAAAAATGAAGCGACGAGGTCGACTCTCGAGGGGTCGCCGACAAGGATAATGCGGTCGGTCAACTGCTCGGGGCGCAGATGAAGGTGGAAAACGGAGCCGTCGGGGTTGATTATGAGTTCCGATTCAGGGATGATTCTTGCCATGGTATACAAATATAATAAGTTATTAAGGTTACGAGAGTTAGGGTCAGGTTTGGAGCCGATAGCGCGCTCCGGGAAGGGCCAACACCAGCCCGCGGAACTCCATATCGATAAGCACGGACATCAGCCGGGCCACAGGGAGGCCCGTGGCGGCGGTCAGGGCGCTGAGCGAGGCGTCGTCGTTGCTCTCCAAGAAATTAACAATCGAAGTCTCCTCGGGGTTCAGAGGTATGGGGAGGCTCATCCGGTTGATTCCGTCGGGGTCGGCCAGACGGGGCCAGCCCATAGCGGCAACGAGGTCGTCGGCCGACGTAATGAGTTGGGCTTTCGCGGCTGAAATCAGGCGGTTACAGCCGGCGCTATACTTGTCGGCGATGCGCCCGGGTAGGGCAAAGACGTCGCGATTATAGCCCTGGGCGAGGTTGGCCGTCACGAGGGCACCACCCTTCTCGGCCGACTCGCTGACGACGAGACAATCCGAAAGGCCGGCGATTATGCGGTTGCGGGCCAGAAAGTTAACGCGATGAATGCGCTCCTGCGAGGTATATTCGGTAAGCAACATTCCGCCCTTGCGGACAATGTCGACGGCCACAGAGCGATGATCGGCCGGGTAAATCGAGGATATGCCCGTGGCCATCACGGCTATCGTAGGGATTCCGGCAGCGAGGGCCGCGCGATGGGCCGCCACGTCGATTCCGTAGGCCAAACCGCTGATAATCACCGGATTTTCTACCATACGGGCGAGGTCTTCAACCAGGCGGCGGGTGAAGTCGACGCCATAGATGGTTGCGTGGCGCGTCCCGACGATGCCGATCATATGCCCGCGGTTAAGGTCGGTCAGCCCGCTACCGAAGAGCAGCACGGGCGCATCCTCGCAACTCAGCAGCCGCTGAGGATACTCCTCGTCAGTAAAATAAACAACCCCGACCGAGCGCGAACGCACAAAAAGCAGTTCGGCCTCGGCGGCGCGAAGTTTGGTTTGACGATAGTCCTTGGCGTAGATTGGGGCCTCGGAGTGAGTCAGTTGGCGCAACTGAGTCTCCGGCATGTCGAAAAACTCCTTTTCGCTCCCGCAAAGGCGAAGCAGTTCGGCCCCGAGGGTCACGTTCATACCCCGAATGGAGGCGAAAGCAAGGCGATAGAGGAGCGTATCGTCCATAGGCCCGGGGGGATTAGAGATAGGCGGCAAATGCCTTTGCAAACTCTTCGCCGCGCGAGGGCTTGCCGTTGATTACGTTGACAACCGTGATGACCGCGTCGGCCACCAGATTGCCCTCAGCGTTCTGAATCCACTGGCGGAAGATGAAGCGCGCGCCCCGGCGCTCAAGAGTCAGGCTCGACGTGAACTCCTCGCCCAAGCCGAGGGACCGGACATAGTCAATCTCCACGCGGCGAACCACCGGGCTCATATGCAGTTGGCGCATACGGGCAAACGAAAGGCCCGCCTGAGCGCAAAACTCATGGCGCGTATGCTCCATATAGTTCAGATAGCGCGCATTGTTGACTATCCCCTCAGCGTCCGTCTCATAGTCGCGAACCTTGAAGGGAAGCGTAAAAATCGGTTCCGGCAGTTCCTTCATAAACACTAAACTCTAAACCATCAACACTAAACTCGAAACACTAAACACTAAACCATCAACCATAAACCAATCAACGATTTGCGCGCTTGCGTTCGAGTTCGTCGAGAATAATCTTGCGCAGGCGTATGTGGTGGGGCGTAACCTCAACATACTCGTCGCCCTTAATGTATTCCAGCGCCTCCTCAAGCGAGAACACCACCGGCGGCACGATGCGGGCCTTGTCGTCGGCACCGCTGGCGCGCATGTTGGTCAGTTTCTTTGACTTGGTGACGTTGACCACAATATCGTTATCCTTAGCATTTTCGCCAACAACCTGGCCGGCATAGACCTCCTCCTGAGGGAAGATGAAGAAACGGCCGCGATCCTGGAGTTTATCGATTGCGTAGGCAAAGGCCGTGCCCCCCTCCATGGCAATCAGCGAACCGTTGGTGCGACGCTCAATGTCGCCCTTCCAGGGCTGATATTCAAGGAAGCGGTGGGCCATGATAGCCTCGCCGGCCGAAGCGGTCAGGACGTTGTTGCGCAGGCCGATAATGCCGCGCGAAGGAATATGGAACTCCATATGCACGCGGTCCGTGCCTTGGGCGTTCATCGAAACCATCTCGCCCTTACGGCGCGTCACCATATCGATGATTTTGCTCGAAAACTCTTCGGTCACGTTGATTGTCAGCAACTCTATGGGCTCGCACTTTTGGCCGTCAATCTCCTTGATAATAACCTGAGGCTGGCCAACTTGCAGTTCGTAGCCCTCGCGGCGCATCGTCTCGATAAGCACCGACAGGTGGAGCACACCGCGGCCAAACACGGTCCATACATCCTCATTATCGGCCTTCTCGACCCTCAGGGCGAGGTTGCGGTCGAGTTCGCGGGTCAGGCGGTCCTGGATATGGCGCGAAGTGACGTATTTGCCATCCTTGCCGAAGAAGGGAGAGTCGTTGATTGTGAAGGTCATCGACATTGTCGGCTCGTCGATTGCTATGCGGGGAAGCGCCTCGGGGGCCGAAACGTCGGCCACGGTATCGCCGATTTCGAAGTTTTCAATGCCGACGAGCGCACAGATATCGCCCGACGAAACTTCCTGAACCTTCTTGCGGCCCATGCCTTCGAAGGTATGCAACTCCTTGATGCGCTGCTTGATTGCCGAGCCGTCCTTTTTCAGCAAGACAATCTCCTGGCCCTCGCGGAAAGTTCCGCGATGAACGCGGCCCACGGCGATACGGCCCACATAACTCGAAAAGTCAAGGCTCGTAATCAGCATCTGGCTCGGGCCCTCAAGGGTCTGCGGCTCAGGGATATACTCGATGATGGCGTCAAGCAGCGGGAGGATATTGTCCGTGGGCTTCTGCCAGTCGGTGCTCATCCAACCCTGCTTGGCCGAGCCGAAAATCGTAGGGAAATCGAGTTGCTCCTCCGTAGCGTCGAGGCTGAACATCAGGTCGAAAACCATTTCCTGCACCTCGTCGGGGCGGCAGTTGGGCTTATCGACCTTGTTGATGACCACTACCGGTTTCAGCCCCATCCGGATAGCCTTTTC
>CAYUGU010000056.1:0-13918 GCA_964444345.1 uncultured Bacteroides sp. | reverse complement strand
GCAGGAGCTGGAGGCAAGTTTCATCTACGAGGATACGCCCGACCAGTTGACCGCAACCAAGGCGGTCAAAGCCGATATGGAGTCGCCTCGCCCTATGGACCGTCTGATATGCGGCGACGTAGGCTTCGGCAAAACGGAAATTGCCATACGCGCCGCCTTCAAGGCTGCCGTCGAGGGCAAGCAGACTGCCGTACTTGTGCCGACAACCGTGTTAGCCTATCAGCATTACCAGACCTTCAAGGAGCGCCTGAAAGACTTCCCTGTCACGGTTGATTATCTGAGCCGCGCACGCACGCCCAAGCAAACAAAGGAGATTCTGCAGAACCTGGCCGACGGCAAAATCGACATCATCGTCGGCACGCACAAGTTGATAGGCAAGTCGGTCAAATTCAAGGACCTGGGGCTGCTGGTGGTCGACGAGGAGCAGAAATTCAGCGTAGCGGTTAAGGAGAAACTCAAGGAACTGAAAGTCAACGTAGACACTCTGACAATGAGCGCTACGCCAATTCCGCGCACGCTCCAGTTTTCGCTTATGGGAGCACGCGATTTGAGCGCTATCACTACCCCGCCGCCAAACCGCTACCCTATCCTGACCAACGTCTGCACGATGACCGACGAACTGCTCGCCGACGCAATCAACTTCGAGATGAGCCGCGGCGGACAGGTCTTCATTGTCAATAACCGAATCGAGGGCCTCTACAACCTTGAAAATACTGTCAAGCGATTGGTGCCTGACGCGCGCACGGTGGTTGGCCACGGCCAGATGCCTCCCGAGAAACTCGAAAAAGAAATAGTGGCCTTCGCGGCCCATGATTATGACGTTCTGCTCTCAACGACAATTATTGAGAGCGGCATCGATATGCCTAACGTCAACACAATCATAATCTATAACGCCCAAAACTTCGGCCTGAGCGAACTGCATCAACTTCGCGGGCGTGTAGGTCGCTCCTCGCGCAAGGCCTTCTGCTATCTTGCCGCGCCGCCGGAGGCGAAACTGACGCCGGTTGCACGTCGCCGCCTGCAAGCAATCGAGAGTTTCTCGGACCTCGGCTCGGGAATCCATATTGCGATGCAAGACCTCGACATCCGCGGCGCGGGCAACCTCCTCGGCGCCGAACAGAGCGGCTTCATTGCCGATTTGGGCTACGAAACCTATCAGCGCATCCTAAAGGAGGCCGTTACCGAACTGCGCACCGAGGAGTTTGCCGAAGAGTTCAAGGATATGGAGCCGGAAGAGCAGGAATTCGTGGCTGACTGTGTCATAGAGTCCGATATGGAACTGTTACTGCCCGCCGAATATGTTCCTCAGGACCGCGAGCGCATCGCCCTCTATCAGGAATTGGACGGCATAGAGCGAGAACTCGACCTAAAGGCGTTTTCCGACCGTCTGCAAGACCGCTTCGGCAAGATTCCCCGCCAGGCTGCCGAGTTGCTTCGCGTTCCGCGCTTGCGCCGTCTCGCCCGTCAGTTGGGCATAGAGAAAGTGGCGCTAAAGCAAGGACGGATGTATCTCTACTTCGTCGACGAATCGAACGTGGCCTACTACCAGAGTCCGATGTTCGGGCGCATACTGAACTACGCCGCAAGCAACCCCAAGCAGGTCCATTTCCGAACGCACTCCGAGCGCCGCTCAATGTATATCGACTCGGTTGAAAGCGTAGAGCAGGCCGTAGAAATCCTCCAGACAATCCTCTCCCTCGACTCCGTTTAGGCGAGGGTTACTACTGTTATGCCGGCGCCGCCGAGGCGGACGTCTTCGTCGGCGAAGCGGGTGACGCCGTTGACCGTGGCGAGGTAGGCGCGGATGGCTTGACGGAGTGCTCCGGTGCCCGTTCCGTGGAGAATGCGGACACGGTTGCAACTGAAGCGGATTGCGTCGTCGATAAAGTAGGTAACGGCCTGAAGGGCTTCGTCGGCGCGCATACCTCTGACGTCGATTTCCTGCTTGAAGTCGAGACGGCGTTCGCGCTGCTGCTCCTGCGCCACGATTGAGACCTGCGAGGGCGCCGACACTCCGGTCTGCGGCTTCTGCAAAGTGTGCTGCAGGCGCAAGAGTTTCACCGTGGTCTTCAACATTCCGAAACTAACGGTTGCGTTCTTCCCTTCGATTGCAAGCACCTGACCGGCAACATTCTGCCCTTCGAGTTTGACGTAGTCGCCAACCTCAATGGGGCGTGAATCGGCGGGGCGCGGCTGCGCCTTCGGCTTCTTCGCCTTAGGGGCCTTCTTGAGGAGCGGATGCTCCGTCTCGGAGTTTTGGCTGCGGGCTTGCTCTTGTTTCAGGCGCTGACGGAGTTCACGCGTCTGCTCCTTGTCGGCCTGCGCCTTGCGAATCTCGTGGATAGTACGCTCAATCGCCGCGTTCGAGCCCTCGATGATTTTACGGGCCTCCTCCTTGGCGTCGGCAAGGATTTCGCGACGGCGCTCGCGCAGGTTTTGCGCGTCGTTTTCATACTCCTGGAGCGTATTTTCGAGTTTCTTCTCCTTCTGGCGAATCTGCATACGCTTGTTCTCCCAGTAGCGGCGGTCGCGCGCAATGTCAAGCAGATATTTGTCCATATTGACATAGTCGGAGCCGACAATTTCCTTGGCGTTTTCGATTATCGCCTCCGGGAGTCCGATTTTGCGGGCAATCTCAAGAGCAAACGAAGAGCCTGCCGTCCCGACCAGGAGTTTAAACATAGGCTCCATACGCTGGCGGTCGTAGAGCATCGAGCCGTTGACGAGCCCGGGGGTTGTCTCCGCCATCTGCTTTAGGTTCTGATAGTGGGTAGTGATGACGCCCCAAAGGCCGTTTTCAGCAAAACGGCTGAGGATTGCCTGGGCTATTGCGCCGCCTATCAGTGGCTCCGTGCCCCCGCCAAACTCGTCAATCAAGACCATTGTAGCGGGGCCACCCTTCGCCATAAAATGCTTCATATGGGTGAGGTGTGACGAGTAGGTCGAAAGGTCGTTTTCAATTGACTGGTCGTCGCCTATGTCAATAAAAATATCCTCGAAAAGGCCGATGTGGCTGTTCTCATAAACCGTCGGGAGCAGTCCGCACTGAGTCATATACTGCACTATGCCTACGGTCTTGAGGGTAACGGACTTACCGCCGGCGTTAGGGCCGGAAACAATCAGCAACCGGCGCTCGGGAGTCAGGTGAATATCGAGCGGAACAATCTCCTTCCCCTGGGCGCGGAGCGACATGAGCAGGCCTGGATGACAGGCGTGATACCATTCAATCTCCGGCTCGCGGCCCAGATGAGGCATATTGCCTCCAACTTCCATTGCATACAGAGCCTTGGCGTGGATAAAGTCGAGTTCGACCACGATATTAAACGAGTCGATGATATCCTCAGAATAAGGCCGGATTTCGGCGGTCAGCACCGTCAGGATGCGGGCAATCTCGCGGCGCTCCTCCATCTGAAGTTCACGCAATCGGTTATTGGTCTGCACCACTTCGGCCGGCTCGATAAAGACGGTCTTGCCCGAGGCCGATTCGTCGTGAACGATACCCTGAATCTTGCGCTTGTTCATCGGCGAAACGGGGATAACCATACGGCCGTCGCGCACACTCGGCGTCGCGTCCGCATCGACCAGCCCGGCGGCAACAGCCGAGGCAAGAACTCTACGCATGGCCGAAGCGATAGCGCCGGAGGCCGAAGCCAACTGACGGCGAATATCGGCCAACTCGGGCGAGGCCGAATCGAGCACGTTGCCGTAGCGGTCAATCACGCGGTCGATAGCGCGGACAAGTTCCGGAAAATCCATAAGCGGTTGAGTCCGGAAAGCAAGGCGCGGATAAGCCTTGGCCGACTCCTCGCGGCGGAAAAAACGGCTGATTGCCGATATTGCTTCGAGGGTATCGCGCACGCCGCGCAACTCGTCGGGAGGCAGGAAAGTGCCGTCAATGCGCACGGACGCGAGGGGTCCGCGCAGGTCGGCAACCCGCCCGATAGGAAGTTCGGAGGAGTCGCCCGCACGCTCAATCTCAACCATTTCGGCCGTAGCCTCCAGCGAGGAGCGTAGCGCTTCAAAATCAGACGTAAACTCAATCCGCTCCGCGCTCAATTCAGCGCCCGGAGCGGTAAGACATTTGGAGTGGACAGCCTCGCGAACCGAGGCGAATCCTATTTTATTTTCAAAACCCCGAGGGTAAATCATTTCAAAAAATTTCGTCGGCTAACTTTTTGTTCTGTTCAACAAGATAGTTCTTAAAGGCTCCGATATAGGCGTCGGCCGAGGCGTCATCGCCGTTGCGGCGCATTTCCCACTCGCGGGCCTTCACGGAGAGCAAAGCGGAATGGACCTCGCTGATATTTTCGGAGTCAATAGTCAGCAAAGCGCGTGCGTCACTCTGTCCGCGCTCGGTTGCCTGCGGAACGTCGGAAGGCGCTTCTTCCTTGGTCTGACACGAGGAGAGCAGAGCGGCAAATACGAAAAGGGAGCAAAGTATTTTCTTCATAATTTATTGACTGATACGTTCTTTAACTTGTTCCATAAGCCAGCGGGGAGTCGAAGTGGCGCCGCAAATACCGATGCTCTTGGCGTCGGCGAGGAGCGACATATCGAGTTCCGCAGGCCCGGAAATAAACTGTGTGTGCGGGTTGACGGCCTTACACTCATCGAAAAGGAACTTGCCGTTCGAACTCTTGCGCCCGGCCACGAAGACAATGGCGTCGTGGGCCTTGGCAAACTCGCGCAGATTGTCGACGCGGTGGGCAACCGAGCGGCAGATAGTGTCAAACGAGTGAAACTCAACGTTTTCGGAGAGCATAGAGCCAAGTTCTTCGGCAATGTGACGCAGGCCGTTGAGGCTTTTGGTTGTCTGAGAATAAAGATGAGTCGTTTGGTTCGGATTGACTTTAGTCAGGTCCGAGGGATTCTCAACAACGATTGCATGACCGGCAGTCTGACCAACCAGGCCGTTCACTTCAGCATGGCCAACCTTCCCGTAAATCACAATCTGGGGCGAGAGCGGCGAGTCGTAGGCCTTCTTGATGCGCTGCTGCAGTTTCAAGACCACGGGACAGGTTGCATCGATAATCTCGATATTGTTGCGGCGGGCCAGTTCGTAGGTCGACGGCGGTTCACCGTGGGCGCGCAGAAGGATCTTGCAGTCATGGAGTTCGGCCATCTGCTCGTGGCTGATAGTCACCAGGCCCTTGGAGCGAAGGCGTTCCACCTCGTCAGAGTTGTGGACAATGTCGCCAAGACAATAGAGGAGAGTCCCCTTTGCGAGTTCCTCCTCAGCCTTGCGAATCGCGGCCGTCACTCCGAAGCAAAATCCGCTTCCGGCGTCAATCTCAACGGTTCTCACCTCAGTTCAGTCTTTTAAGGATGCTGCGCGTTTATACTGCTCAATCAACCAGGCGTTTTGCTCGTCGATAGTCATACGGCCATTGTCGAGGTCGACAGCATCGTCGGCGCGACGCAGGGGGCTTTCGGCGCGGGTTGAATCGATATGGTCGCGATGTCTCACGTTTTCAAGCACCTCCTCATAGGTGGTTTCCACTCCCTTCTCGGTCAGTTCCTTGAAGCGACGCTCGGCGCGCACCTCGGCGGGAGCATTTACGTAGACCTTCAGTTCGGCCTGGGGGAAAACAGTTGTGCCGATGTCGCGGCCGTCCATAACTATACCCTTCTCGCGGCCATACTGCTGCTGGCGCTTGACCAGATCGTGGCGCACGGCGGGAATAGCCGCAATCGTGCTCACGTGGCCGCTGACTTCAAGCGAGCGGATAGGCTGCTCGATGTCCTGACCGTTGAGGGTTGTGTGCTGTCCGTCGGCCATCACCTTGAAGTCGATATCGAGCGTCGGGAGGGCGTCAATCAGTTCCTCCTCCTTGACCTTGCCATCAGGAGCAATCAGGCGCGCCTGCATAGCGTAGTAGGTCACGGCGCGATACATGGCGCCCGTGTCGATATATCGATAGCCGATTGTGCGCGCAAGCGCTTTTGCCATAGAACTTTTGCCGGAAGAGGAAAAGCCGTCAATGGCTATGATTATAGGTTTGAGTCCGTTAGAAGTCATAAAGATTGGTAGTTATGTTCAACATAAAAGTGGGGGCGCTGCGATGAGGCTGAGCGAAAGCCACACCGACGCCGAAGGCCTTTACGCGCAGACCGGCCCCGACGGAAAAACCGCTGAGGAAGTTGCGCTGATAGGTGGCCATATCCGTATGAGTTTTGTAGTTATATCCTAAGTCGACATAAAAGCGGTCAGCGGGTTTCCACTCGACGCCGAAAACAAGGTGGCGGAAAAGATTGCTCATAAAGCCATCCTTGCGCACGGGGTCAGAGGTTCCGTCGCCATGGTCCCAGTAAGGCAGGTGCCATTTAGTGAGGTTCCAGGCGGTGATGCTCAGGTTCAGGGGGAGATTGCCGAGAGATTTGCTCCAGCCTATGCGCACGTCGATTGGCAGGCGGTCGCGCTGATCGTTAAACTTCTTGACCTGACCGCCAAGGTTGCAGACGGTCAGCGAGAGCGACGAGTCGTGGTCCTCGTCAAACCAGTTAACGCCGAGGTCCGTAGCAATAGCCAGAGCCGTATTGGCGTGATAGGAACTGTAGAGAAACTTAATTGCGAAGCCGCCGCGCCAGTTGCGTCCGAGGTTATGGCTGTAAAGACCGGTGAAAGCAACGTCGGATGGGCTGAATGAGCCGACGACGGTACCGTCGGGAAGCGCCTCCTTTACGGAGCCGTAGCCATAATAGTGCAGGCCGACGCCCCAGGCTCCGTTTTGGCCCGCGGCGCCTATATATCGGGCATTGGCGAAGTTTGAGCCGCCGACATAGCGCATATATCCCAGACCGATACCGCGGCTCATTTCAGGGCCGGCGAGCGCGGGGTTCAGGTCGGTCGACATCACGTCGTCGGGGTCCACCAGCGAGATATTGACCCCGCCGAGGCCATAAACCTTTGAAGACCCACTGATGTCCAGATAGTTATAAGCCGTAGAGCCGGCCGTCTGCGCGAAAGCGCCAACAGCCGAAAGCCCGAGAGCGGCAACTATGGTTATCAGTTTCTTAATCATTACAAACCAATAACGCGCCTCCCCGCCCTTTTATTGCGTCACCACACGTTTAAAAGTATTCGCTCCCTGACGGAAAATATAAATTCCGGGAGTCAGATGTTCGGAGGCAGCCTCATAGTCGGAGTAATCGCCATATGAGCGACCGTTGCAGTCAAAGACGCTAACAGGCTCCGAAACATTAAGTTCCTTAATTTCCGAGGGCCACCCTTCGGAGGAAATCACAATCTTTCGGGCATCATCAGGAATCACCATTGAAATATCTCCCTTAATCAGCATTTCATCGACGGACTCATCGTTTTTAACGACTTTACAGTACCATTGACCAACATTCTCGCCCGAAACTTTAAGAGTCTTACCTTTAAAATACCGGCCTTCAAATTGATTATTGGATAAGCGAAGTCCATTGACCGTCAAAGGCACCTCCGTTTTGCTACCGATATTTACGTTAACCGGAACAGGGTCGTTCAATCCAAAGAAATCAGCGATATGACTATACATAAACGGTACTCGCCGAGTATACCAATTGGTGATTCGCTCAAGATTCAAAACATAGTCTTCTTTATTGTAAAGCAAACGATGATTAGGGAGTTCGTATGCAATGCGTTCATACATTTCATACATTTTCGAAAGGACTGATTCAACCGAGAAAAAATCGCCCATTGACACGGCACATCTGTCAATAAAATAATCCTTATATTCGTCAATCGACATTAACTGACGGAACAATAAAGTGTGCTCGGGCTTATTTGCCCAGTTATAATAACTGTCATATGCCGGGTCATACAGCCAATCGAAGTATTTGAAATCATAAGGTGCATCATCAAGCCCGAGGCAAAAATCAGTATCCTTAATAATCCATCTCCATTTGGCCTCGGGTTTCTGCTGACGCCAGCAAGCAATATTATTTCCGGGGAAATCCTTATTATCGAAAATGATGTTGGTCATCATCAAGTTAGTAAACTCCTCGACATCCATCCTGGACCTGAAATCCTCAAGTGTATTTCCGTCCCTTGAATAGAATTCCTTGAAGCGGTTAAACTCGTCGATTGTACCGGTTTTCAACTCATCCTTTTCAATTAGATCAATATCTTCAATCCCATAAGTAGCAAAAATCAAATCATCGTTAGAGCGTGAGCGTATATTCAGAAGGCCTTTATAAACTCCATTTTTAAAGATAATTGCCGGACGATAGAACTGATAATCCAAATCAAGATTTTTGCCCGCCAAATATTGCACAAGCGCATCACGGAAATACAGATAATAAAAGTCATTTCCGGAATTGCGCAACTCTATAGATTTCCATTTGACAACGTCCGGAAGATCTTCGGGAAACAGTTCATATCTTATATACTTATCTCCAAAACGCTTATGAGCATAAACCGCCAACGCTTTCAAAGGGACATAGCGAGAGCCTTGACCTTTAACCCTGGCCTCACATAAAGTACTGTAGGCAGAATTGTTTTTCTCAGTTTCGAAAAGTTCAAGACTCATTGGCCGACGCCAATTATACTTGTAGTTATAGTTATACTCATTGTAGGTACCATTTACGAGGATTCCGAGTTTGTCGCCATAGAAATATTCGTCGTCAGTCGTCAGGGATACAACCGGGAGGTCATGTCGCGGCCGAGGAAGATGTAACTATGGGTGGCGGGAAAAGGCGTCAGATAGCCGTCGCAAAAGGTGGCAGCGCGAACAATCGTGGTCTTGTCAATCTTCATTGACTTCTTCCATATCGGGCTATCAGCCTTGGGGAGGCTGCCGTCGAGCGTATAGCGAATGACCGTACCGGCGGGGCTTCCGGCCATTACCGAAATATCAAGCGTAAACGGGTCGGGATTAACAGCGCCGTGGCGGCTGAATATCGGCTCGGGAAGAATACCTTTGCAGACATCCTTGCAATTTTCAGCACCGGGAGTAGCAACAAGTTGCCAGACCCACTCGCCCGCACCGTTCCGCCCAATGGAGACGTTAGGCGTAATCATTTTCGGAAGGGCCGTAACGGAGTCTACAATTTTGGAGTCCTTGAAAAGATAGATCGCCCCACCCTTTGAACTGTCGACGCGAAAAGGAAGATGAAGTCCGCCGGTTTTCTTGTCACAATAGATAACTACATAGTCGCGGGCGGCAACTGAAACGTCGGGCAACGCCGAGGCCTCGGCGAGGTCGGAAGATTCGCCAAGAAAATAACCTGAAAGGGAGACAGCGGCGTCGGAATCGTTATAAACTTCTACCCAGGAGTCGGGAAATTCGTTTGTATTGTCGAGAAGGCAGTCAACATTGGACTGCATTATTTCGTTGATTTTCAGTTCGGCGCGGAGGCCAAGGCTTACAGATATGACAAAGAGTACAAAAACATAAAGTTTTCGCATATGGCATGTTTAGTTTTGTGCTTGCTTGCGGCGGATGCGGATTGTCAGGAAGCGGCTATATGCAAGCCAGATAATCACGTCGGCCACGAGGAGAATTGCAGAGTTTACATAGGGAGAGAGAAGGACGTTGAGGGCCACGAACGCAACGGAGATAAGGAGAATCGAGACCATTGCGCGGGGGGTGGACATCCCGAGGTTGAGCAACTTATGGTGGATATGCGTCTTGTCGGGCTGGAAGGGGCTGACGCCGTTGCGTATGCGGTTGAAGAATACGCGGACCACGTCGAGGCAGGGCACCAGCATCGGGGCGAAGGCGCAAACAATCGGGTTGGCGTCGATAAAGGAGAAACTCTCCATTCGCGCCATAGTTACGGAAAGGTATGTCAGAATAAAGCCGATGCAAAGTGCACCGGTATCACCCATAAATATCTTTTTTCGCTTGGCAGTGCTGCCAAACACGTTATAGTAGAAGAACTGGTTAAGAGCCGCAAGGGTTGCGAACGAGAGCATTGCATTGTATATGTCGCCGCTGAAGGCGAAGAAGAATCCGTAGAAAATCAGGGCTACGCTGCTTAGGCCGCTGGCGAGGCCGTCGATTCCGTCAATCAGGTTGATTGCGTTTACGAAGAAAACGCAGACAAGCATTGTCAGCATAGCGCCGCAAACGTCGGGCCAATGCTCTACGCCGCAGAAGCCATGGAGATTGTTGATCCATACGCCGCCGAGAATCAGGAAACAGGCCACGATTATCTGCACGACAAACTTAGCGCGATAGAGCACTCCGATAAGGTCGTCGGCCACCCCGACAAGATAGAGCAGCATCAGGCCGCAAACGCCGAAACTGAGGGCACGCTCCTGAGAGATAGTCATTTCGGGCATAAAATCGGAAGTCTGCGGAAGCAGGGCCAGACCGACCACGAACGCGAAGGAGAAAATTATAGCGGGAACGAAAGCAATACCGCCGAGGCGCGGGACTTTCCCCTGGTGAATCTTACGTTCGTTGACATCATCGAAAAGGTTTTTGCGGAACGCAATAAGCAGGATATTGGGAATGATGAGGCCGGTAATGAAAAGACTAATCAAGAACACGGTGATGTTCACGATTATCATTGTAATGTGTGTGACCGGTAGTATATTCATGGTTTTGTATGGTCAAATGAATGATTTTCTGCAAATTTACCGCTTTTTTTAATGCAAAGCAAATAAAACGACCCCCGATTTAAATTTATTAACAATGGCGGGCAACATTTTAGCCCACACTTCCCCGAACTTTGCACCGTAAAATCAACCCAAAACCCTAAACCCTAAACACTAAACACTAAACACTAAACACTAAACACTCACCCGCATATGTTCACTCCCGCCGACAACATCTTCGTCACTGTCTACCACTTCGGACGCCGCCTCTTCCAGTTTCAACTCTCCGGAATAAGTTCGCAGGCCGACCTGATGGCCGACCTGCGCAAAAGGTTAAAGGACTATTCAGGCAAACTGCTCACCCTTGAGACGCGCAACGCCTCGCAGGGCTGGAGCAAGAAGTCGCCCGTATTATTTGCGGCTTGATTTCTTGTGGTCGCGCTTGCGCGGCTTGGAATGTTCATGCTTATGCTCGGGATTCTCAAGCCCGTTGCCATTGTCGGCCACCGGGACAAAGTCGAGCATACGACGCTGAACGTCAGCGCGGGCCACACGCACAACCACTTCGTCGCCAAGGCGGTAGGAACGCCCGGTGCGTTCGCCGACAAGACGATAGTTGCGCTCGTCGAGCACATAATAGTCGTTGGCAAGGTCGCGGACGGGAATCAGGCCCTCACACATATTTTCGGTAAGTTCAACATAAAGGCCCCACTCGGTGACGCCGGTAATCACGCCGGCATACTCTTCGCCGATGCGGGTGCTCATATATTCAACCTGCTTATACTTGATTGACGCACGCTCGGCCTGCACGGCAACCTGCTCCATCTTGCTCGAATGTTCACACTCCTCGTCGAGTTTATCGAGATTTACGGAGCGACCGCCGTCGAGATATTTCGCCAGCAAGCGGTGGACAAGCATATCGGGATAGCGGCGAATTGGCGAAGTGAAATGGGTATAGTAGTCGAAGCAGAGACCATAGTGGCCTATATTATTAACGGAGTAGACCGCCTTGGCCATACAGCGCAGAGTGAGAGTAGTCAGCAGGTTTTCCTCGCCGCGCCCTTTGACTTCCTGAAGCATACGGTTGAGCGAGCGGTTGATTTCGCGCGGCGTTCCCTGAGTTTTTATCTTATAGCCGAAGTTGGCGGCGAGCGAGGCGAGTTCGCCCAGACGAATGGGGTCCGGTTTGTCGTGGATACGGTAGACAAAGGCCTTGGCCTTCTTGCGGTTGCCGGGGTCGCCCACGGCCTTGGCCACGGTGCGGTTGGCCAGAAGCATCAGTTCCTCGACGAGTTTATTGGCCTCCTTCGACACCTTATAATATACGCCTAAGGGAGTTCCGTCAGGAGCGATATCGAACTTGACCTCGGCGCGGTCAAACTCCATAGCGCCGCGTTTGAGACGCTCGGCGCGGAGATTCTGCGCAATAGTGTTCAGCGTCAGGATTGCGTCGGCATGGTCGCCGCGGCCGGTCTCGATGACCTCCTGGGCCTCCTCGTAGGTGAAGCGACGGTCGGAGAGGGTCACGGTCTTCGCAATGCGTTCGTTATAGACCTTGCCGTCTATGTCCATCTCGAAGATGCAACTGAAGGTCAGTTTCTCCTCGTTGGGGCGCAGGGAGCATACGCCGTTGCTGAGATGCTCGGGGAGCATCGGAACCACGCGGTCAACGAGATAGACGGAAGTGGCGCGCTTGAAGGCTTCCTTATCGAGCGCCGTTTCGGGATGCACATAGTGGGTAACGTCGGCAATATGCACTCCGACCTCATAGTGGCCGTTGGGAAGATTGCGAATCGAGAGCGCATCGTCAAAGTCCTTGGCGTCTTTAGGGTCAATAGTAAAGGTCAGCACGTCGCGCATATCTTCGCGGCGGGCAATCTCTTCGGGCGTAATTCCGTCGGTAATCTTTTGGGCGGCGCGCTCAATCTGCTCGGGGTAATGGTAAGGGAGGCCGAATTCAGCCAGAATTGCGTGAATCTCGGTATTATTCTCGCCTTCGCGGCCAAGCACGTCTATCACTTCGCCCTGAGGCATATTGGCGTGAGGGGGCCAGGAGGTGATTTTCACTACGGCCTTATCGCCCGACTTGCCACCCTTGAGGCGATTTTTCGGAATGAAGATGTCGGACGAGAGAAATTTGGAGTCGGTCACGAGCAAGGCGTAAGCCCGTTCAACCTTCAGAACGCCGACAAAGCGCTGTTCGGCCTGCTCGATAATCTCAACTACTTCGGCCTGAGGGTCGGAGCCGCGACGGCCTGCGGCAACGGAGAAGCGCACCTTGTCGCCGTTGAGGGCGTGGAGCGAGTTGCGCTCTTCGACGGCAATCTGTTCGCCGTCGACGTCGGTCACTACATAGTGGCGACCGTTTGAGCGGCGCACGAAGGTTCCGCTCATAAAGTTGGAGCGGCTCGGTGCCTTGTATTTGCCGGGCGAAACCTCGATAATATCGCCGTCGAAAGCCAGTTCGCCCAGGCGGAGGGCGACGATTCGCATCTTGGCGGGAGTGTTTGCTCCAATTGCAGCAGAAACCTGCTTGTAGTTAAACGTATTGTTTTTCTGCTGCTTTATATATTCGGCAATCTGCTGATTTATTTTCTTTTGGTTACGGTTCATAGGTCAAAATAGTTGAAATAAAACGGTTCCTTTTCAGTTTTAACAATTAAAGCCCTCATTTAGTTGAACAAACGAGGGCTTTAAGAGTATCTTTCGCAGGGAGCCTTTCTTACGCGTCAATGTTAGCGTAATGGGCGTTTGCCTCGATAAATTCGCGTCGGGGACCGACATCTTCGCCCATCAGCATCGAGAAGATACGGTCAGCCTCGGCGGCATCGCTGATATTGACCTGCTTTAGGATGCGCTTGTCGGGGTCCATGGTGGTTGCCTTCAACTCCTTGGGGTTCATTTCACCCAGACCTTTATAACGTTGAACGCGTGCGCCCTGGCCAAGTTTTTCGAGGGCTTCGCGCAACTGGAAGTCATCCCAGCAGTAGATTTCCTGCTGGCCGCGTGCAACCTTATAGAGGGGCGAAGAGGCAATGTAGAGATAGCCCTGCTCGATGATGGGGCGCATACGGCGGAAGAAGAATGTCATCAGGAGGGTGTCGATGTGTGAGCCATCGACGTCGGCGTCAGTCATGATGATAATCTTATGGTAGGCAATCTTGCTGATATTGACCTCGTTCTTGTCTTCCTCGGTGCCGATAGTAACGCGGAGGGCGCGGAAAAGGGCGGTGATTTCCTGATTTTCAAACACTTTGTGTTCCATAGCCTTCTCGACGTTGAGAATCTTACCGCGAATCGGGAGGATGGCCTGGAAGCGACGGTCGCGGGCCTGCTTGGCGGAGCCGCCTGCCGAGTCACCTTCGACAATGAAGAGTTCGCAATCTTCGG
>CAYUGU010000055.1:0-14007 GCA_964444345.1 uncultured Bacteroides sp. | reverse complement strand
GTGATGCCGACTAATCAATCCCGAAGATTTTGCACTTCGTTTTTGAATCTGCACAGCACAATCAGGGCCCGAGAGCCCGACATGGAGGCGGCGATCGCCGAGCGCCGCCACGCAAGTCGGGGAGGTCCGTTTGTCCCCAAACGGACCAACGGATTGACCGATAGTAACTTAATCTCGCGACCGTGGGGGGCGCTCGGAAATCGCCCCCTCCCTACGTGCCGGAGGCACTCGCATAATATGGAACCGAGAACTTACAAGTTCTCGACGAATCGCAGATTCGTTTAAGGTGTCATGTAGTATGGAGGCGGCGATCGCCGAGCGCCGCCACGCAAGACGGGGAGGTCCGTTTGTCCCAAACGGACCAACGGATTAACCGATAGTAACTTAAAGTCGCAGCGTGGGGGGCGCTCGGAAATCGCCCCCTCCCTACGTGCCTCCGGCACTTGCAGCGGCCAAACCGACAAGGAAAAAGGAGTCGCACCCAAAGGCACGACTCCAATGCAAAAGAGCAAATTTATAAAAGTTATCGCTGGACCATCTTCTTGGTCGAGCCGTCAGAGTATCGCACAATGACGATTCCGCGATAATCCTCCGAAACCGCCTTACCGGTCAAATCATATCGTCCGATTTCCGACTTTGCAACATCTATGGAAGTCTGCTCGATTCCAACAAGTCCTTCAACACCTTTGAGGTTCCAAAAGTCCTTCCATACAGGGGCCTGCTGATACTTTTCAAGAGATTCGATCGGCACTTCAACCGTGGCCTCCATAAGAATCTTATTGGGAACTTCACCGGGGAAAACCGGTGGTTCGAGACATTTGCTTACCAACGTCTTCATTCCCGATAAATCTAAGGGGATTATTTTACTCCATTCACTCCCGCTATAATTCTCGCTCAAAATTAGATTCTCAACCTCCATACTTGATACTTGTCTATAACTAGCGGAATACTCTACTGGGCTTCCCAACTCTAAGGTATTTATTTTTCCTCTGGAAATACTAAAACTATAATAATTACCAGAAATCTTTCCCTCATCACAAACATAAAGATTACCTATTTTAAGAAAAGCAATGTGAGAGGGAAAACACTGTCCCTCTTCGCGTATATACATAGTAGACCTTGTAGGCAAAATCACTTGTTGCAAGGATTTACAAAGACAAAAGGCATCATAACTTATTTTTACGTCTCCCTTATTATTCTCGAAAACAATTGAGTTCAAACTCTCACATTTTTTAAAGGCTTCGCTCCCTATGAAGGTCAATCCCTTAGGAAATGAAAGAGAGGTTAAACCGGAACATCCTTCAAAGGCATAGGAACCAATCTTGGACAAACTTTCCGGAAAGGTAACCGAGGTCAAACCGGAACAGTAATAAAATGCACAGGAACCTATACTGGTCAAACTTCCCGGAAAGACAACCGAGGTCAAACCGGAACATCTAGAAAAGGCGCTTTCTCCTATCTCGGTCAAACTTTCCGGTAAAATGACCGAAGTCAAACCGGAACATCCAGAAAAGGCGCCTACTCCTATCTCGGTCAAACTTTCCGGAAAGACGACCGAGGTCAAACTGGAACATCCTTTCAGTGCATATAACTCTATATAGGTCAAGCCTTTAGGTAACTTAATTGAGGTTATGCTCTTGTTTCCCTCAAAAACTGTTCCAATGGAAGTGACCGTAAACTGCCTGGAATTATACACCACAGTTGAAGGGATAACAATATCGCCTTGATAATCTTTATCGCCCTTAACTACCTGACACGTAAGGTCTCCAAGAGAGACAACATCGTAATAGAAGCCGTCGACCTCGAAGTCATAGGCCGACGCCGTGACGGAAAAGACCATCGAAACGGCGAAAAGGATAAGTTTTCTTAAAAGTTCTTTCATTTGAAAAAAGTATTTATGATTGATATTTTGATTGAAATATTCCTGCCGTATATTGCCTCTCTCTGAGTAACCTATATATCTTTTCACGATCTGCTTCCGAAGAGTTAATAGGTAGGCATACAGCCACAAGTGCTTCCTTGGGGAGTTGAATCTCCATATAAGGTATTTCAACTCCATCTTTACTGCGTCGAGTTTTTAAGTTCTCCGGTTTTTCTTCAAAAGGTATAGGTATCTGATTTTCGTATGATATGGTAAAGCCCTCGTGGCAACAATGAATCAATCTGAATTCATTCTCGTCTACGTATTCATTCCTCTTAATAAATGCAGGTATGTAATAAAAGGCATCCAACAAGTTCTCTTGAGCAAAAGAACCTTGCAAATTATGCAATGCATTAATCACTGCATCCTTGAAAGTTCCGTTCTGATAAACGACATTTTCACATATTCGAAATTGCCGGGTTTTAATAATAAAATCGTTGCAATACTGATATAACTTTACTCTGTCAAAAACTAACATTATACCATCTTGTGCATAATGAGTCCACATATACTCTGAGTCAATATCATTCGAGAACGAAATAATGTAAGGAAACACCGATTGTTCCGAGTCAAACTCATAACCATTATCATCAGCAATGGGTTTTAAATATGGAAAAATCTTTTCAAAAGGACCAATATACTCTTCCTTATCCGAGAAAAAACCATATCGAGTTGCCCACAATACGACTCCTGAATCCCTTAGAATATTCTCTATATTTCCAATCTTGGTGTAGTGAGCAACACAAGAAGTATTATTTGGCAAATAAGGGTCTGGTATTTTACTCATTATAATGTAAACAAGTGCCGCGGTCGTCCCCTCGTTGGCGTAAATGATTGGTTTATAAACAGAAATGCGTAGGAGTCTGTATCTGTTGCCGTCCTACAAGCAGAGGCTTCTCGCATTGCCCTTTAGATGTCGGACGACAACGCAGAAGCCCACGCTTGTATATATGCACACTCATTGTCTGATGCATTACGCATCAAACATGGTATAACATATCCACGGGCATCTACCGTTGTCTGAACCTTGACATCTAAATGAAATTTTGCGAGAATTTCTGCTTGTCAAGAATCAGCGCGGATAAACGCTTTCTAATTATGTTTTGCATCCCTCCCGCGTTCCCCGGACCGGGGCTTCCAGAGCGGTCTGCGCTGCAAAGTTAAGCAATTTTCGCGAATTACGAAAAATATTTTGCAGTTTTGTTTGACGTCGACTTGGAGATATTTTTGCGATGTCTTTGGCGGGAATGGCGCCGTTCGGTGAACGGCGCCTCCATAAGTGGGGTCTCGCAAGTTGGGGAGGTCCGTTTGTTCCCAAACGGACCAACGTATTGACCAAAAGTAACTTATAGTCGCAGCCGTGGGGGCGCTCGGAAATCGCCCCCTCCCTACATGCCTCCGGCATTCACACAATATGGAACCGAGAACTTACAAGTTCTCGACGAATCGCAGATTCGTTCGGGTCGCCCGGCATGGAGGCGGCGATCGCCGAGCGCCGCCACGCAAGGTGGGGAGAGGATGTTGCAGAACTCCAAAAATGCGAGTTTACCGGGATTTGCACGCGCCCTCGCGTGCATTACGCGAAAGCGCCAACGAGCAGCGTATAAAGCCTTTTAACTTAAAGACGCTTACGCGTGTGCCACGCGAGGGCGCGTGGCCGTTCCCGGTTCTCGGAGTTCTGCAACATTCTCTCCATATTGGGGCGCATGGGAATCGCCGGCCATATATAGTTTTTATTTTTCATTTAAAAAGCGTATATTTGTGGGCATGAAACGGATTGCTTTTTCTTTGGTTTTGATTGTGGTTGCGGCCCTTGCGGGCGTAGCCCAGACGTTGAGCGGAAGACTTAACAAACGTATTGATTGGGAGTTGCGCGATTCGGTGCTCTACATTTCGGGTTCCGGCGCTATGCCCTCATATACGCCGACTTCCCTGCAATCTATTCCCTGGACCGACGAAAAAGTCGCTCGCAAGATAGCAAAAGTTGTTGTCGGCGAGGGTATCACCGAAGTAGGCAACTATTCGTTCGGCTATCTGAGCGAGGTTGTAAATTCAATTCATATGAAGGGGTTTGGAATCAAATCCGCCTCTATAAAGTATCCTAATCTGCGCTACGTCTCGTTGCCGTCAAGCCTGCAACGCATTGGGCGCAACGCATTTTCGAAAACCCTTCTGCGCTCCGTTGAACTTCCCGAGGGGCTTAAGGAAATTGGCTTCGGCGCGTTCTCGAATACCGACCTGCGCGCCGTCAAACTCCCCTCGGGGTTGAAGAACCTTGGCGGCGAGGCGTTCAGCGGATGCAACAATCTGCAGGCGGCCGACTTGAATTATGCTGCAATCGGGTTGAGCGCCGGCCTTTTTTTCGACTGCGACAAACTGCGTATGATTCTCCATACCGGCAACGTTAAGTCAATCAAGCCATCGACGTTTAATGCCACTATCTTTGCGCAGTTTCCGACCGAGGAGTTGCTAAATATGTTTCATACCGACGGGATTGAGAACTATTTGAAAATCAATATGGACGGCGACATTCCCGAAGGCGCCACTGAGGAGCAGGTTGCGGCCATACGCCAAATGCTTACCGACGAATTTTACGTTAAGGAGGCCAAGAACGCAACCGTTATTTTTAATCTCGACGAAATTTTCCCGGGCGATTATAAGCCGGAAACAGGCGTGCAGACCCTTCACTCAACTCTCCACGGCTCTTTCATTATGAAACTCACTCCGGAGCAGGCCAAGTTTCTTGCCGATAATTGGTCGACGCTGCGCGAGGAGATTAAGCCTACTTTCCGCCCCTCCAACGGTCGGGTAGAACTCCAGTTTATTAGCCTGAAAATTAAAAATGAGAGCGTAATAGGTTCGATTCTTTGAGCCTAACCTCCTATGTTTCAGAAATAAATAAGTTTTATGATTTTTTAAGATGGCGGGGTGAGGGATTTTTCGTAACTTAGCGGTGATGAAAATGAAGAATCTGACCAAAATTTTTATATTAGCCGGATGTGGCTTGTTGCCGATGAGCCTCGCCGCGAAGTCTTCGATTGAAAAGTATCATGAGGAGATTGCCGAGATGAGTATCGATGCCAATATTGCCTCTCCGGAAGTCCCCAAGAAACTTACCGAGGCGGTAAAAGCGAAGATGACCGACCTCTGCGCGCGACTGAAAAAGTCCGGATTTGATGCCGACACCGACGAGCGTGGCGGTCTGGTCGTGGCCTTGACCATTCCGGTCGCTGACCTTTTTATTCCGAACGACACGATTGTTGCGCCTCATGGCGTCAAGCCTTTGATGGCTCTTTCGCGCCACTTGAAGGTGCCTGATTACTACAAGGTGCTGGTGGCCGTTCATAGCGACGATACGGGGAGCGAGGAGTATCTTAATCAACTGACCACTTCGCGCGCTGACGCAATTGTCAATTGGTTTGAAACTCAGGGAGTTAAGACCGAAGGAATTATTCCTTACGGAATGGGTTTCGACGAGCCTTTTTCCGTAGAGCCGAGCCGAGCCGCCCGCGCCCTTAACCGACGGGTTGAAATCTACTTTGTGCCCGGTCCGGAAATGTTTGAGGCACTTAAGCGCAGCAACTAACGGCTTAGGGCATAGCCTATTAGCGTGGCCAAGACGCAGAGCGTGACCGAACCGAGAGCGTAGGCTCCTGCTGCGAGCCATTGGCCCGACTGTATAAGCCCGAGCGTCTGGTTCGAGAAGGTCGAGAAGGTTGTGAATCCGCCGCAGAAACCTACCGATAGGAAGAGTTGCCATTGGCCTCGGGTCGAACCTATCGCGACCCCGATAAGCAGCGAACCCAGAATATTGGCCAAAAGGGTAGCCAAAAGGGGCTGACCGCTTAGAAGCAGGGTCAGTCCGTAGCGGCAGATTGCTCCGAGCGCGCCGCCTGCGCCGACAGTCAAGAAATTCATATGGTTTGCAAATTTTGATGCAAAGTTAGCGAAATTTTGCGTAACTTTGTGGCTATGATACGAGAATTTACGCCCGCCGACATAGTCGGGATTACTGAAATATGCAATTATTATATCCGCACCTCTACGGCCACTTTCGAACTTGAAGAGGTGAGCGACGCGCAGATGAGCCGCCGCTTCCTTCCCGGCTTTCCGGCGCTGGTTGCCGAGGTCGACGGCAGGATTGCGGGCTACGCCTACGTTCACCCCTGGAAGGAGCGCGCCGCCTATTGGCCAACTCTTGAACTGACCGTCTATATTCACCCTGATTTTTGCGGGCGCGGCCTCGGGCGTGAACTTGTTGTCAATCTGATTGAACGCACTCGCAGCCTCGGGCGCTTCCATTCGGTGATTGCGTGTATTACCGCCGACAACCATCCTTCAATCTCCCTGTTTAAGTCATTGGGGTTCACTCCGGTATCGCATTTTCCCGAAGTCGGCATGAAGTTCGGAAGGCTCCTCTCGGTTGTTGACCTGATATTGCCTCTTCAGGCCGGGTCTACGTCATAGTGAATCGTGACGCCGCGCAGGTCCGGAAAGCGTTCAAGCATCCGGTCATACAGGTTGCGAAGGAGGGTGCGGACCTTTGAGACTGAGGCTTCCGGCTCGATTTTCAGCATAAACCGGCGGATATAGAGCGATTGAATTCGCGATACGACCGGTTTTTCCGGTCCACTGACTCTCGAACCCAACAGTGCGCGAAGTTCCGCACCATATTTATTGGCCATCATCTCTACATATTGTTCCTCGCGATGTTTGAGGTAAATGAAAATCATTCGCGAGAAGGGAGGGTAGGAGTGGAGGTGACGCTCCTTGAGTTCATGATTGTAGAAACCGAGGTAGTCATGCCGGGTCAGATGCTCTATTACGGGATGCTCCGGTTGCGAGGTCTGGACCATCACTTTTCCCGTAGTTTCGCGGCGCCCTGCGCGCCCTGCAACCTGCAGTAGCATATTGAAGGCACGCTCGGCCGAGCGGAAGTCGGGCAGGTTGATAAGCATATCGGCATTAAGTACCGCAACGACGTTTACATCGCTGAAATCCAGTCCCTTGGTAACCATTTGTGTGCCTACGAGGATGTCGGCCTGATGAGATGAGAAGGCGTTGATAATCTCCTGATAGCCGTCCTTGTTGCGCGTCGTGTCGAGGTCCATACGGAGTATGCGCGCATTGGGAAACTCCTTGCCCACTTCGTCCTCAATGCGCTCCGTTCCGTAGCCTATAATTTCGATTGCCGGCTCGTTGCATACGGGGCAGAGGGTAGGGAGCGGATATTGCGCTCCGCAATAGTGGCAGACGAGTTTGTTTTCCTTGCGGTGATAGGTCAGCGAGACGTCGCAGTTCAGGCATTTCGGCACATGCGCGCAAGCCTTGCAGCGTGCCATAGGCGCGAATCCCCGGCGGTTATGGAACACGATTGCCTGGCGACCTTCGGCAACCGTCGAGTTGATTTGTTGTTCTACGGCTTCAGCCAAGGGGCGGTTTGAGCGGAACTTTTTCCACTCCTTTTTCATATCTACGATTTCGATTTCAGGCAGTCCGACGCCGCCATAGCGCTCGGTGAGTTCCACGAGGCCGTAGCGTCCGCTTTGCGCCTTATAGTATGTCTCGACCGAAGGGGAGGCTGATCCCAGGAGGACTTTTGCGCCATGGAGGTTGGCCAGGACTATCGCCGAGTCGCGCGCATTATATCGGGGAGCCGGATCAAACTGCTTGAAACTCGGTTCGTGTTCTTCGTCAATTATTATGAGGCCCAAACGCCGGAAGGGGAGGAAGACCGACGAGCGCGCGCCGAGAATCACGAGCGGTTCGCGCGAATTGAGCAGGCGTTTCCATATGTCGACCCTCTCATTGTCAGTAAACTTGCTGTGGTAAACAATTACTTTCGAACCGAAAACTCGCTGGAGCCTTTCGGTCAGTTGGGTTGTCAGCGCTATTTCCGGAACGAGAAAAAGAACCTGCTTGCCGTCGCGCAAAACGCGGTCAATCAGATGGATATATACTTCGGTCTTGCCGCTGGAGGTTACTCCTCTAAGGAGGTTAACCTGTTTTCCGCCGGTTTCCCAAAGGTCGAGAAGTTGATTGCGAGCCTCGGCTTGCGCGGGGCTGAGGGTCGGGAGTTCGGAAGTCGCGCCGCCGTCTTGAGCGGCAAAGCGGTTGATAATCTTAGTAGTTGTCCTGACTATTCCTTTGCTTTCCAGGGCTTTAAGGATTGAAGGCAAAACATCGGCCTTTTCAAGGAGCACGCTTTTCTCCACCTCGCGTTCGCCGATTGAATGGAAATGGAGCATCGTCAGGAGCAGTTTTTCCTGTTTAGGCGAGCGGCCAATCAAGGCGAAGGCCGAGGTGCGCCAGCCCTGCGCGTCTGCCTCTTCGGGGAGGGTGACGTAGGTCTTCTTAAGGGTTCGATAGCGTTCAACAACCTTCTCGCTGATCATTGCGAGGCCGCGCTCAATCAGCCCCTCGACCACGCGGTCGGGTGCCGCTGTCAGCCCGGTTTTCTTAGCGAGTTCGCCGAGCGTGAGGCGCCCCTCACGGTTCAGGGTTGCAAACATTATCGCTTCGTCCGTGCTCAAACCTTGTATGTTTTCCATATCGGCGTCCGGCTTCAGTTCAATGAATGTTTCGCTTTCGAGTTTGAGGGCCGAGGGGAGGGCGGCGCGCATGACTTCGCCTATTGAGCATAGATAGTAATCGGCCATCCAGCGCCAGAACTTCAACTGCGGATTGATTACAATAGGCTCGTCGGCGCGGTCAATCAGTCGCATTATCGGCTTGACTTCCACTCCATCGGGGGCTTTGGGCGTCAGCGACTCGACGATACCCGTATAGAACTTGCGGCGCCCGAACGAGACGAGCACGCGGCTTCCGACTCTAACCTTATCTTTCAGATTATCAGGGATAGAGTAGGTGAAAACCGCGTTGAGCGGCAGGGGGACAATTATCTCCGCAAATTCCATTTAACTTTGTTAATTTAGATTTGAAGAATTTTTAACATTCTGAATTAACGCTTTTTAGCGTTTAAACTCTTGCAAGTTTACATAATTATTGCTAACTTTGCATCGCTGAAAGTCACCGAAAGGCGTTTTTTCAGTCATCGTTTTGTTAGACAATAAGAATTATATACTTGAATTTTGGTTATGAGGGAGGTGCGTGTCTGTGAAGATGCGCACTTTCGTTTTATTATTCCTTTTCGAAGTCATTGATGTAGACCGTGGTGTCAACAATTCCGGCTTCGGTAAGCGATTCGCGGCGTTCGCGGCAGGTTCCGCACACTCCGCAATGGTGTTCACCCCCCTTATAGCAACTGTAGGTCGTTGAGTAGTCGATTCCCAACTCCTTGCCGCGCATTGCAATCTGGGCCTTGGTCAGGTTGGTGTATGGCGCACGCAGTTCAATCGCCTCATAGGTCCCGGCAGCGATTGCGTGGGCCATAGCGTCGATAAACTCCGGGCGGCAATCGGGATAGATGCTGTGGTCGCCGCTATGGTTTGCGAGCATCACGGCGCGCAGCCCGCGGCTTTCAGCCAGTCCGGCCGCTGTGGCCAGCATAATTCCGTTGCGGAAGGGCACCACCGTGGAGCGCATGTTTTCATCCTCGTAGTTCCCCTCGGGAATCGCTTCGCCCCCTTCGAGGAGCGAAGAATGGAAATATTCGCCCATAAAATCGAGGTGGATTTCGAGCAGTTCAATTCCGAGCGCCTCGCAGTGTTGGCGAGCGCAGGCCAGTTCGCGCATATTATGGTTCGAGCCGTAGATAAAGTTCACGGCCAGGGCGATTGAATCCTGTTTGTCATAGAGCAGGGTCACGGAGTCCATACCTCCGGAAAGCACAATCAAAGCATCTTTTTCCATATCTTCATTCTCTAAACATTAAACACTAAACACTAAACACTAAACACTCAACATTAAACACTCAACCGCATTGCCCCGCCATTTGCGCCGCCATACGGACCGGGAGCAGGGCCTGATGGTCTGCGTCGGCCCACTGAGCGTAAGGGCGAATCGAGATGCCGCCTCTGGGGGTAAAAAGCCCGATAACTTCAATGTAGCGCGGCGACATCAGGGCCATCAGGTCCTTCATAATAATGTTGATGCAATCCTCGTGGAAGTCGCCGTGGTTGCGAAACGAGAAGAGATAGAGTTTCAGGCTCTTACTCTCGACCATTTTTTCGCCGGGGATATAGTTGATTATGATGTGACCGAAGTCCGGCTGACCGGTCTTAGGACAGAGGGAGGTAAATTCCGGGCAATCGAGCGTCACGAGGTAGTCGTGTTCGGGATGCTTATTGGGAAACCATTCCAGCAGTTCGGCGGAATAGTCGGTAGGGTAGACGGTTTTGTTTGCGCCGAGGAGGGTTACGCCCTCCAGTTCCTTTTCACTTCTCATTCAGGTTTATGGTTTATTGTTTATGGTTTAGGGTTTGAGTTTAATTGGTTTATTTTTAAGATTTATTGTCTTTGGTCGGTCAACCATAAACCATAACTCTCAACCCTCAACCCTCAAAGTTCTTTGAATTTGTCGCCGGTTTCTTTGACGATTTGGCGGAAATAGCGTTCGTTGTAGCCTCCGAAAACGGGGTCGGCCGGAAGATTCGTCTCAGTGCGCTTGAAGGTCCCGTCGGGGTTCTGCTTCTTGATGTTGCCGTCGAGGAATTTGACGGTCAGGAAGTCGTTGAGTGCAAAGAAGGCCTGAGTCGCTCCGTCGGCCAGGTTATGGCTTGCCCAGGTCAATATCTTGCGCTGCTCGTCGAGCGGTTTATCCTTGACCATTTCAATCATTTGGGCGTGGGTCTTGTGGTTCAGGTCTTCGCGCTCGTTCTGGACTTTGCGGATGTCGGGAATCATCTGGCTGTAACGGTTATAAGCCTGATTGGCAACGAGATTATGAGCCCAGAAGGCAGCGTCGCGGCTAATGGTATAGAGGTCGCCGTTGCCCACCTCAAAGCAGTGGGGCACGGAGGTCATACAACTATAGACAGGGGAGTAAACCGTAGTGTTAGCGTCATCGCAACCGAACCAGAGGGTGCCCTTCATTCCTTCGGGGACTTGGTCGCTGAGTTGGGCTACGAAGGAGAATCCGGTCTGCTGAGTGGCGATTGCGCGTTCATGGAAGTAGGCCACGGAGTCCACGGTCCAGTTCATCGGCCTCCAACGGTAGGGCACGTCAAACGGCCCGGCGCCGATGTCTTGGGTCATATCCATAGGCGTTCCCTCAAAGTGGTCGCGCATAGCCCATTGCATTCCCTTGAGGTCAACCTCCTTTTCGGGCTTGAACCATAGGGGCATCGGCTCTCCTTTGCCTTCCATGGCCCAGGGGAGATACTTTGCTGCGGCCTCGGGCGCAAACATATTGAAGAAACTCCAAACGCGGGCATCGCAGGCACGGACGGCCCCATGGTCATATACCTGATAGGCCTTCGAGAAACTGAAGAGTGAGTCGGGACCTTCGTAATAGCCTTTTTCGCGCGCAAAGTCAATTACGTCGGGCGAATAGAGCGTCTCGGGGTCGTTAAGCGGGAACTGATGGATGCGCGGATTGTTGGCGTGGCCCGAGATATAGCCGTCGGGAATACGGCGGGCAACCCAAACGGCGCCCTTTTGGCCGGGGCCCTTGCCGATTAGTTCCATAATCCAGGCCTCATTGGGGTCGGCAATCGAAAAAGATTCGCCCTCGGAGGCATAGCCATATTCGTTGACAAGATCGGTCATTACCTTGATTGCCTCGCGGGCCGTCTTGGCGCGTTCAAGTGTGATATAAATCAGTGAACCATAGTCAATTCCGCCATTGTTGGTGTCCCAGAGTTCTTCGCGTCCGCCCCAGGTGCTTTCGGCCAGGGCGAGGCCATGCTCGTTCATATGACCAATGGTCGAATAGGTATGCTCGGGCTGAGGAATCTCGCAAAGGAATTTGCCCGAATCCCAGTCAAACACCTTGCGGAGCGAGCCGTTTTTATGGTCGGCGGCAGCGGTTGAAGGCATATCTCCGTAAAGAGTATGAGAATCAGCCGCATAAGTAATCATCACGGAGCCGTCGGGGGCAACACCCTTGGCGGCAATAAGGCTTGTACAAGGGTAGGCCGCAAGTCCGGCTCCCAGTCCAACCATTGTAAAGAGATAACGCAGTTTCATCATTGAAAAGTCAGTTTATTATCCGCAAATTTACAAAAATTTTGCGAAACGACAAAATCACGTGATGGCGTGTGAAAATCCCGGTTATTTTACTCTTTCAAACCCTTGTATATGCGAAAATGGTGCAGCGACGGATCGCTGCACCTTTCGTTACGGGTTAATCAATCACAATCTTTGTGTTATTGCCCGGCTTTTCTCTGACTTCCTTGCCGTTAGTTTATTTGCGTGGCGGGTTAGTCACTATGGTAAAGCCTTGAAGACTTCTGACGGGTTTTCCGTTAAATTTGGCAGGAGAGTCAAAATGGCTTTCGCGCAAACTCTCGCCAATGATTTTGCGGTTTTGTTTGTCTCCCTTGGTCATATAAATCGGGCCAACGCTTCCGTCAATCTCTACTACGTAATAAACACTAATTGTGTCATTAGGCGCATTGTCCGGAGTACGACGGGATATAGGTTCTCCTTTTGCCGATTCGTTGACTATTTTATAGACTTCTCCATCAACATCGTGGATTCTCTGAGAGTCATAGGGGGTATACCCTTCTTTTCGGAGAAGATAGTCAAATGTTTTAAACTCGATGAAATCTACAAGGTCGAGGGCCGTTGTTTTAAAGCAAACATCGAGGCCGGATTTTTTGTAGTATTCGTCTCTGAAGGCCCAGTATTCTTTTGGCGTTTTAGTATAAAAATCCGGAATAATCAATTTGGCTCTCAGGGCTTCAACACTTATCTGTGCTGAAATCGCCATCTGCATTGCTACTATTGAAAGAAGCATTACAATCAGTCGTTTAACATTCATTGTTTTAAGTAGGGGTTTAAGAGTTTGATGAATTGGTTTGTTTGCCATTACTTACACCGTCCGGCCCCGCTGATTTTGTCCGAAAGCGATATTTTAACATTAAGTAACCATTGTGTTAAAATATGTTATTCATTAAAATCTTTTCATGCGAATGGTGTAAATTAGAGTGTGAAAACTGAACGCTTAATACTTTCCGGCGAAATGCTTCGCCTCCTTCGCTCTGACGACCCGGTGGCCCTGACTCAATTTGTCAAGGCATATACACCGATGGTCCGGTCGGTTGTGGGGGCAGTGCTTATTGATTCTATGGATGTTGATGATGCCGTTCAGGATTCTTTTATTAAGGCGCTTTCGGCCCTGAGGTCATTTGACCCCTCGAAGGCTTCAATGAATACCTGGCTTTCCCGCATAGCCTATCGCACGGCCCTTAATTTGGTGCGCGACCATGGGCGCCGCCGTCAGGTAAGGCTCGAAAATATGGTTTCCGAGCCGCGTAATGAAGATGATGGCGGTCGTGATGCCGACGATGAGGCCTACCTCCTTAAAGCAATAAATCTGCTGGAGCCCGAAGAGCGCACGCTCCTTCATCTTTATTACTTCAAAGATTTGTCGCTTAGCGAAATATCATATATTATGACGTCCAACCGCCGGACTCTTGCCTCTCGGCTTTTCCGCCTGCGTGGACGTCTTTCGAAACTCATTCAAACGTTACGAGAACGATGAAAAACATAACTCCCTCCGAACTCCGCAATGCCCTGGGGCGGCGTAATAGCGAAATGACCGATAATGCTGTTTCTGATGACCGTATGGTCCGCAATATCCTGGCGCAACGCAATCGGCGCCGCGGCCTTCGTCGGCGCGTGCTCGTCGCCGTGACGTCGGTTGCCGCAATGGCGATATTAGGCCTTTTTATCTATTTCCCTTCCAAGCCGGAGCCGGAGCCGCAGTCACCCTCGGCGGCCTATGTAGTGGCTACGTTGGCGCGAGCCGGCATTGAGGGCGATTGTGTAATGACCGAGACACGTCGCGAAGACGCTGACGGAAAGGTGATTGTGAGTTGTCGGGTAGTTGTCAACGTGAGCAAATCCAATAATCGCGAGGAACTGCTCTACGGCCAGAAACTAACCTCCGTGACCGCCACCTATGACTCAATTATCGACAACGGTCAGTCTTACACAACGCTGACAACCGAACTGAACTA
>CAYUGU010000054.1:0-14492 GCA_964444345.1 uncultured Bacteroides sp. | reverse complement strand
GGTCTTATGGCGTATTCCCTCGTTGGTTCCGTCATTCATATTGATGAATAGCGGCTCCCAGTCGGCGGGCAGAGAATCATTATCGACGGCAAACCCATGGTTTTGGGAGGTCACGTAGCAAATATCAGTACCGGCGCGACGCACGGGCTGATTATGGCTTCGATGACCATACTTAAGTTTGTAAGTTTTCGCGCCGGCAGCCTTGCTGAGAAGTTGATTGCCCATACAGATTCCGCAAATAGGCTTGCCGATTTCAATGGCCTTGCGGAGATTCTCAACCGTCACGTCGACCATATCCGGATTGCCCGGGCCGTTGGATATAAAAAGACCGTCGTAAGGAATCTGAGTGAAATCATAGTCCCAGGGAACTCTGATAACCTTGACTCCGCGACGGGTCAGACAGCGAATGATATTATGTTTAACGCCACAGTCGACAAGGACAACGGTTTTTTCGCCCGCACCATGGGTTTCTACTTCACGGCAACTAACCTTGGCAACGAGGTTCTCGACATTAGGATCATAGAACTCCGGCTCGGGCTGCCCTTCTATAACGATTTTGCCGAGCATCGATCCTTTTTCGCGAAGGAGTTTTGTCAGAGCCCGGGTGTCAATCCCGTATATTCCGGGAATCTTCTCTTCGTTGAGCCATTCGGCCAACGACCGGTCGGCCTGCCAGTGGGAGTGTTCGTAGGTATAATCCTGAGCAATGATTGCCCGGGCATGAATATGGTCACTCTCATAATACTCGCTGACTTCATCTTTTTCTTTGCGAGGGGGCACACCGTAGTTGCCTAATATCGGATATGTAGTGACGAGAATCTGTCCTTCATAACTGGGGTCGGTAAGACTTTCAGGATAGCCGGTCATAGCGGTATTGAAAACTACCTCGCCGGCCGTCGGGCCGGGATATCCGAACGACTTTCCGCGAAATACGGAGCCGTCTTCAAGAATCAGAGCGGCATTGACTGTTGGGCGCATATCTGTGTTGAAATCGTAAGTTTTGGTTTATTGCTGCAAATTTACGCAAAATTTGCGAAAAAATGAAACAAATTCTCAATTAATATCCTAAGAGGGGTAAAATAACCGGGGCGAGGAGCGCCGTGAAAAGCCCGTTAAGCGTCAGTCCGAGCGACGAAAAAGCGCCGTAGCGGCTCCCGCCGCGCTCAATGGCGGCTGCGGTGCCTACGGCGTGCGAGGCCGTCCCGATGCTTAACCCTCCGGCCATTGACGAACTTATTCGGCTAAGACGAACCATACTGAATCCGGCGATAGACCCGAAAATTCCCGTGCAGACTACGACGGCGGCCGTCAGCGACGGAATTCCGCCCAATGTCGACGATATTTCCATAGCAATCGGCGTTGTGACTGCCTTTGGAGCCAACGACATCACTACCTCGCGTGAGGCCCCGAGCAATTCGGCAACTCCGACAACGCTCACAAGCCCGGCAATACATCCGGCCAATTCAGCCAGCAGAAGCGGCATCAGTTGCTTGCGTATGGTCGAAAGTTGGCGATAAAGCGGAACGCCAAGCGCAACGACAGCAGGCTTCAGCCAAAACTCAATGAATTGGCCTCCCTCATAATATGCCTCATACTCCACTCCCGTCGAAGTTAGGAAGAGGACAAGAACAACAACCGAAACCAGGATAGGATTCATCAGCGAAAGACCGAAACGCTTCCGGAGATTTCCCGCAAGTAGATAGACGCCAAAGGTCAGCGCTATCAGAAAATAAGGATTGCTGAGAAATTCAACCATGGCGGCGCAACTTTTTTGAGGCCCGACGCGATAGTTGATGAGTCCAACCCGTGACGGCTATAATAATAAAGGTACTGACAACGGTTGCCACTACTATGGGTATCCACTGACTCGAAATGATTCCAAAGCAGCGCATTACCCCTACTCCGGCAGGCACGAAAAAGAAACCGAGATTGCGCGTCAGGAAGTCGGCAAAGTCCTCGACCTGATGAAGTTTAAGCCGTCCGCTTTGAAGTGATGCTGCAAGCAAAATCATCCCGATAATGCTTGAAGGGACGGGAACCCCGGTAAGCCAAACAATCAACTCACCAAGCGCCAGAAAGCCGAACAAAACGGCACATTGAAAAATCAGATTCATGGCAACAAATTTACGAAAAGATTTGGAAGTAACGGAATTTTTTCTTAAATTTGCAGTGAACAAAAATGACACGAGAGTCATTATTCTATTAGACATAAAGATATTAGCCGCATCAAAGCAGATTGGGAAACTCTTCAAACCATTTTAAACTCCCGAGACAAGTTTTACGAACCAATGGCGGGCTCCACTCCGGGCAACCGGAGCGTGGCGACACCCCTCTTCGGAAGGGTCGCCCCAAGGCAGATTACAAAGGTTCGGGAACTCTCAAATCCTGTCATTCGTGAGTTTCTTCCAAATCCTTTGGTGCGACTTTTTTATTTATAAGGTTGCAAATCTCAGTTATTTTGCGTAATTTTGCCTACCGGAAACTATCCATAACCGAACATATAAGATGAGAAAATCGCTCATATTCAGCATATTATCACTATGTCTCTTATTCTTCGCCTCCTGCGGAGAATATCAGCGTGTTGTCAAGTCAAGTGACCCGAACGTCAAATTCGAGTACGCCAAGAAACTCTACGACCAAGGAAAATATGCCCAGGCCGCCTCGATTCTTCAGGAAATCGTTAGCCTCTTTAAAGGCACGGAAAAGGCCGAAGATACCCTCTATATGCTCGGAATGAGCAACTACTTTACAAAGGATTACCTGAACTCCGGCTCATACCTCTCAAGTTACTATAAGCGCTATCCTAAAGGCAAATATGTTGAAGACGCCCGCTACTATTGCGGATACGGATATTATCTTGACTCCCCCGACCCTCAACTCGACCAGTCGGCTACCATCAAGGCCATAGAGGAATTGACAACCTTCCTTGAACTCTATCCGAAGAGTCCCCGCATCCCCGAAGCGCAGAACGCAATATTCGATATGCAGGATAAACTTGCGCTCAAGCAACTTCAAAACGCCCAACTCTACTATAATCTCGGAACCTACGGCGGCAACAATTATGAAAGCGCCGTAATCGTTGCCCAAAACGCGCTTAAGGCTTACCCTTACGCAAAATATAAAGAGCAACTTGAAATGCTTGTCCTCAAATCGCGCTTTCAGGAAGCCGAGCACTCGGTTGCCGAGAAAAAAGCCGAACGCTATACGACGGTTATTGACGAATATTTCAGTTTTATCAATAACTATCCGGAAAGCAACTATCGCTCCGAAGCAGACAATATTTATAAGATAGCATCAAAACACGTAACAATAGATTAAACAATTTCTAAGATAAACGATGGACTACAAAAAGACCAACGCCCCGCTGAACACGGTTACCCGCGACATGGTAAAACTCTCAGAAGATACCGGTAACGTTTACGAAACTGTCGCTATCATCGCCAAGCGCGCCAACCAGATCGCCGAGCAGATGAAACATGACCTCGAAAAGAAACTCCAGGAATTTGCTTCGCTCAACGACTCGCTGGAAGAGGTTTCCGAAAACCGCGAACAGATTGAAATCTCGCGCTACTACGAGAAACTCCCGAAGCCTACACTGATTGCCGCCCAGGAATATGAAGAGGGTAAAATCTACTCTCGCAATCCGGCGCGCGACCATAATATGAACTAAGCCATGGACCTTTACGGTCTCATTGGCTATCCTCTCGGTCATTCCTTCTCGGCGTCTTTTTTCAACGAAAAATTCTCCCGAGAAGGAATTGATGCGTCTTATCGCAACTTTGAACTGGAGGATATCGGCCAACTTATGGAACTTCTTGCCGAGATTCCGGAGATTCGCGGCTTAAACGTAACTATCCCCTACAAGCAGCAGGTAATACCTTATCTGACAGCCATTTCGCCCCAGGCAAAGGCGATCGGAGCAGTCAATACAATTAAGTTGACCCACGAGCCCGACGGTACTCTTACGGCCCTCGAAGGCCATAATACGGATGCACCGGCTTTTGCCCGCACCCTCGCGCCGCTTTTGCCGCTTGAGGCCATCAGCGCTCTCGTTCTCGGAACCGGTGGCGCCTCAAAAGCGGTCTGCAACGCATTGGATGCGCTTGGCATCGACTATACGCTCGTCAGCCGCACTGCGGGCGATGGCCGATTGACCTACTCGGACTTGACGCCCGAAGTAATCGAGGCCAACCGACTTTTAGTCAACACTACCCCGCTCGGGATGTCGCCCGACGTTGATGCCTGTCCGCCGATTCCTTACGATTGTTTGACCCCGAGCCATATTTGCTACGACCTTATTTACAACCCGGAGCAAACCAAATTCCTTGCCCGGGCTGCCGAAAAGGGCGCGACCATTAAAAACGGGCTCGAAATGCTCCATCTTCAAGCCCTGCTGGCTTGGCAAATCTGGCAAAAATAAAACCACCCTACGCGTAAAGAATGTTAGTAAAAACCTATGGCGCGGCCGTTCATGGAATCGAGGCCCTGATAATCACGATTGAGGTCGTGGTCGATAAAGGCTTCGAATACTCGATTGTCGGCCTTCCGGACTTGGCTGTAAAGGAGAGTTACGAGCGCGTTATGAGTGCAATGCAACATAGCGCACTCACGGCGCCCCACCGCCGAATCCTTGTCAATATGTCGCCTGCCGACGTTAGAAAAGAAGGCGCCGCATACGACCTCCCTATCGCTATAGGTATTCTCGCCGCATCTGACCAAATCCAATGTCCCAACCTTGATAAATTCCTGATTATGGGAGAATTGAGCCTTGACGGCACACTCCTTCCCATAAAAGGAGCGCTCCCTATGGCAATCAAGGCCCGCGAACTTGGATTTGAGGGAATGATTGTTCCGAAGGCAAACGCCGATGAGGCTGCTGTCGTCAACCGTCTGAAGGTTTATGGCGCCGAAAATCTCAGTCAGGTTTTTTCATTCCTGAACGGTGCCGAACCGATTGAAGCAACGGAGATTGACACCCGCGCCGAATTTGCCCGCGCAATTAACGATTTCCCGTTTGACTTCATTGAGGTCAAAGGTCAGGAACTCGTCAAGCGCGCCTTTGAAGTTGCTTGTGCCGGCGGACACAATATTCTGCTTGTTGGCCCTCCGGGGTCGGGCAAATCAATGATGGCCAAGCGCTTGCCTTCCATTCTGCCGCCACTAACTCTCGCCGAAGCGTTGGAGACTACGAAGATACACTCCGTAGCGGGCAAACTATCGTCCGGTTCGCGGCTGATGACGGCACGACCGTTTCGCTCTCCCCACCATACAATCTCGCCCGTGGCCCTCGTTGGCGGCGGAAGCGCCCACCCTATGCCCGGCGAAATCTCTCTGGCTCACAACGGAGTTCTTTTCCTTGACGAACTCCCAGAATTTTCCCGAACGGTTCTTGAAGTGATGCGCCAACCGCTGGAAGACCGCGTAATCAACATTTCGCGCGCAAAATATTCGGTTGACTATCCTGCCGGTTTTATGCTCGTGGCGTCGATGAACCCCTGTCCTTGCGGTTATTATAACCACCCGACTAAGATATGTTCCTGCCTCCCCGGGCAGGTTAGCCGCTACCTTAACCGCATCTCCGGGCCGCTGATGGACCGTATCGACATGCAGGTTGAAATACTCCCCGTTCCGTTCGAAGACCTGAGCCGGGCCTCTACCGGAGAGACTTCGGCCGATATTCGCAAACGCGTTATAGCGGCACGCGAAATTCAAACCCGACGCTTCGCATCTGAAAAATCAATCTACTGCAACGCCCAGATGGGCCCGAAGCAGTTGGCCGTCTACTCGGCGCTGACCGACGAATGTGCGGCAATCCTCAAGGATGCCATGACCCGGCTCGATATGAGCGCCCGCGCCTACGACCGCATTTTGAGAGTGGCCCGGACTATCGCCGACCTTGACGGACAAGAAAATATTGGCCCCAACCATATCCGCGAGGCTATCTCATACCGTAACCTCGACCGTTCATCCTGGGGCAACACCCTTACATAATCCCCCCTTATATTATATATGAATTCTTTTTGGAACCGCATACCTCCCGTCACCAAGAACCTTCTGATAATTAACGTTCTTGTATGGCTCGCAATGATTCTTCTTCCGCGGAGTTTCGACGACGCAATGACCCGCTCCTGCGCACTTCATTATTTTTCGTCGCCCGACTTCAAGCCCTGGCAATTGATTACTTATATGTTCATGCACTCAACCATGGGCATTTCTCACTTGCTGTTCAATATGTTCGGCGTAGTGATGTTCGGTTCAATACTTGAACGTGTTTTCGGCTCCAAGCGCTACCTTTTTTTCTATATGACGGTAGGCATCGGCGCCGCCCTGGTCCAGGAAGGTATCTACGCAATCTGGATTAACTCGCTGGCTTCGAAACTGCCCTCCGGAATCACTCTTAGCGAGGTAATTGAAGAAGGCTCGCGGGTAATGCGTCAGGGCATGAATTTCAGCGACCCTACCCTCGGCCAACTCAATATCCTGGTCAATACCCCGACGGTTGGTGCTTCGGGCGCACTATACGGCGTTCTGCTCGGCTTCGCGATGCTCTTCCCGAATATGCCGCTATATCTCTTTTTCATCCCTATTCCGATTAAGGCCAAATGGATGGTTTTGGGATACGGTATTATCGAACTCTTCTTCGGTGTGACAGGTCTGCAGGCCGGCGTAGCCCACTTTGCTCATCTTGGCGGTATGCTCGTAGCGCTTCTGCTGATTCTCTACTGGCGTAAAAATGGAGAGATTAACCGTGGACCGCTCTACTAAATTCCTCCTGCTTGCCAATCTGGTGATGTTCGTCGCGATGCATATTGCGGCGGCTCTCGGGGGCGGAATTGACCTGTTCGGTTTCTCCTTGCCGCGCCCGCAGCCTTGGACTCCGCTGACCTATATGATAAGTCAGGGCTCGTTTATTGAGTTGCTTTTCAATATGCTTTGGCTATGGTGTTTCGCGCGTCTTTTTTTGGTTGTCGGGACTCCCAAACGCCTTTTTGCGGCTTACGTTGCGGGCGGAATTGGCGGCGCTTTATTTTTTGCGGTCGCCTGGCTATGCGGATTGAGCCCCGACGGGGTGCTTCTCGGCGCAAGCGCTTCAGTGATAAGTCTCGCCATATGTAGTGCCGTAATCAGCCCCGCAATGTCGGTCAATCTTTTGCTGATTGGTCGCGTATCGCTCAAAGCCATTGCAATTATTACCTTCGGACTCAGCCTTCTCCCCTTTCTGGAACATAATCCCGGAGGCGGCTGGGCTCACATAGGAGGTGCCTTGGCCGGACTTATTTCCGGACTGGCAATGAAAAAAGGATGGCTTCCGCGCTTCTCAAGAAAATCTGTTAGAACTCAGGCCGACAATATGACGCTCGACTCGCTTTTAGACAAGGTTCGCCGTTCAGGTTATTCCTCATTGACAAAGACTGAGCGCAATCGCCTGATTGAACTTAGCAATGAATTATAACACAAGAAATTATGATTGACATACTCAAAAAGATATTCTACTTCTTCCGGCGCCGTTGGCTCCCTATCTGGGTCGGAATCAATATCCTGATCGTCGGCATCGCTGTTTTCTCCGGATATGGCGGCGAAATAGACCCGGAAAGAATGCCTTTTGCCGGAGTTGCATTACTGACCTTTCCGGCCTGGTATCTGCTCTCTTTTATTCTCTTTATTGTCAATCTGCTTTTTTGCCGCCCGCTTTCACTCGTTAATCTTGCGGGATTGCTCATTGCCTTGAAGCCTTTTCTGGTCTTCTGTCCGCTCCACTTCTCCAAACCCGAACTGACTGAAGAGGAGGAAGCAAGGTCATTTAAAATTCTTAGTTACAACACGCTGAGTTTCGTCGACGAGAAGATGCCCGACCCCGATTTCAACCGCACGATGCACACGATTTTAGCCTCCGGGGCCGATGCCGTTGCTCTCTTTGAATATGAAAATCAAGGGGCTTTAAGCCGTTATGTCCCGGATTCGCAAATTGATAGTCTGCATACGCTCTACCCCTATTTTGAGCGAGGTTCGAGAGGGACTGTGATGTTCTCCAAGCGCCCTATTCTCCATATTCAGCCGCCGGAAAATATTCCCTCCAAAGGCTCTATAGAGGCTTTCAGAACTCAGGTTTGTAATCGTCCGCTCAACATTTTTGCCGTGCATCTTGAGTCCTTCGGACTGGATAATAATGATAAGAAAATCTATCGCGAACTGGCCGAAAGCAAACCGAAGCGCGAGGAATTGAGCGCGATGCGTTCGCTGATGCTCGACAAGATTTACCATGCGTTTCGCAATCGCGGCCACCAGGCCCTGACGCTGCGCCAGTATGCCGACGTTCTCGGCGGGAACACGGTTATTTGCGGCGATTTTAACGACGTTGCCGGCTGTCGGGTAATCACGGTTCTGGAAGAGGCCGGATTCAAGGATGCTTATACTTCGTTAGGGTTTGGGCCGACGGTTACGTTTAACGCTCCGATGTTTTATTTCCGTATTGACCATGTGCTCTGGCGCGGAAAATTCCGGGCGGTGGAAATCAAGAGGGGCAATGTGCCGTCAAGCGACCATTACCCCCTGCTTACAACGTTCGTCTGGGACGAATCGGTTCCGGAAATCTAACTTATCTGGGCACGAAACTCTGATAGGAATTATCAGAGTAAAACACCATAATATTAACGATTGATTTGCTGCCGTCAGCGGGTATCTGAACCGTTGGCGGCATATCGTTTTTAGGGGCCTCAGTTCCCTCCTCACGCTCGTCATCGCCAAACATAAGGGTCTCGCCCGAGTCGGCGCGCGACACGGCAAACAGCGAGCCTTCCTCGGTCTGTTCGTCGCCGAAAACGTTTGGCGCAGACTCAGTCGGGACGGCTTCAAACCCATATTTAGGAGTCGGTTGAGGCGCTGAGAATTGAATATTTGGAGACATCAACATTTCTCCCTCTCCAAAAAGCAACCACATAACGCTTAGACGAGGATACGCGTCATGAATCTTAGCAATAACCTCATCAGAGATTTTTTTGTTGCGCCCGCCGAGAATCTGCGAGAGGGAAGGACGCGGAATATTACAAGCATCGGCAAACTGCGTGCTCGTAATGTTTCCTGCTGCCATAAAGGCTTTTATACGGTTAACTATATCCATTTTACATTCGCATTTTGCAAATAATCACTTTGCAAAATTAAACAAAATATTTGAATCTGCAAAATTTATTTTTGTAAATATTATAATTTTGCAAATTTACATTTAAATACACCAAGATTTGCAAATGTTATTTACGATTTACAATTAACCCATCATATGTAGAGATTCATATCATACAGGGTAACCAAAACTTAAAGTAATTTTTAAAATCAGATACGTAATTGTTGGCTTATAGATAATTAGATAGATTAACCTCCTTGAATTCCTTCTAATAAGACAACAAAAGCGCGCCGCAGGTTCAAAATCCTACAACGCGCTTAAAGTTTTCAGTATAATTCACTGAGAATCAGTTAATATATTCTAAATGTTAAAAAGCCTTAATCGCCTTTTCTTTCGATTTGTAAACTGTTTGCTTTCTTGATTCCCTTATCCTTTCGGCTATTTACCGAATAATCTCAAATCATCTGATTGCATTTCCAAACATCTATTTAATTTTGAAAATTTTACAAACTCAAATAATTCTTCAATTTTAACATTTCTAAAAATTTGATTTCCAAAATTTTGTGGTTTGCATTTTGATTTGCTGTTTGCAAATCGTAATCGCCTACCCTTCGGAAATCTTAATTTCTATTTGGGAATTTTTTATCAACAGTTTCAAGGCTCTCTTATGAACTTCTCGTGTTCTCTATTTCAACAAGTTGCGCCATTGAATTGTTCAGTCTACCCCGCCTGAGAATTCAATATTTATTTTCTTTCCGTGCAATTATACGATTTAAAGCCTCTTTTTCGTTAATAAGACAAACCAATATGACAATGAAATATCTTTCGCATTTTTTGCTCCCCATACTCCTCACTCTACTTTTCCCCCTATCCGTGGATGCCCAGGTCAAAATCCACGGAAAGGTAAGCCACGGCGAAGGGGCTGACGTCGAACCCCTCGAATTCGTAACCATCGGAATCAAGGGCACGGCCATCGGAACCTTTTCAAGCCTTGAAGGAGATTACACACTGAGTGCTCCCGCCGCCGACACAATCACGGTCACCTTCCACTGCGTCGGCTATCATGACATCCAGCGCCAACTCATCAAGCCCGAGGGCGACATTACGCTCAACGTCAAGATGCTCCCCTCAAATGTCCTGACCGAAATTGAAGTGACGGAGTATAAGAAGCAAACCGGAGGAATCCAAAAAATCGACGCACAAGCCTATAAACTTGCAGCCGATGCAAGCGGCGGCTCAATCGAGAGCCTGCTGACAACGATGGCGGGCGTCAGTTCGTCGAATGAAATGTCGTCACAATACTCCGTTCGCGGCGGTTCCTACGATGAAAACTCCGTATATATCAACGGCGTGGAAGTCTATCGCCCGCAACTCGTATCCTCCGGCCAGCAGGAAGGCCTCAGCGTAATCAACCCGGCAATGGTGCGCGAAGTCGAGTTCTCGACCGGCGGATTTCCGGCCGAATATGGCGACAAGATGAGTTCCGCCCTCTCAATTACCTACCGCCAGCCCGAATCGTTCGAAGGATCCGTTTCGGCCTCGCTTATGGGGGCGTCGCTTGCCCTCGGCACAGGCTCCAAACGATTCAGCCAACTTCACGGCATACGCTATAAGCGCAACAACTCGTTGCTCTCCTCGCTTGAAACCCAGGGCGAGTATGACCCCAACTTCTTCGACTATCAGACAAACCTTAATTTCCGCTTCAACCAAAAGTGGAAAGCCGCCATTCTCGGCAATATCGCTGTCAACAACTATTCATTCACTCCGGCAACGCGTCGCACCAACTTCGGAACGTCGGAAGACGCAAAGCAATTTACCGTCTACTTCGACGGCAAAGAGCATGACCGGTTTGAAACCTACTTCGGCGCGGCTATGCTCAATTTCCGCCCGTCGCGCACAATGGATTTCACCCTTCTGGCCTCCGGATACTTTACCAACGAACTTGTTTCATATGATATTTCCGGCGAATACTGGCTTGATCAGGCAGGAACCGGAACCGTTGGCGGCGAACTCGGCGTAGGCAAATATAAAGAACACGCGCGCAACCGACTGAAAGGCTCGGTGTTCACCCTCGCCCTTCGAGGCAATACGGGCCTTAACAACCATAACCTCAGTTATGGGGTCTCATTTAATACCGAGCGGATCCTCGACCGTTCGCGTGAATGGGAGATGCGCGACTCAGCCGGCTACTCGCTCCCCTTTAATCCCGACGCCGTCAAGGTTATTTATAATCTTTACTCCCGCCATGACCTGCAGACCAACCGTCTGGCCTTCTTTATTCAGGATGCCTGGCGAATAAATTCCTCGGCCGGCTATCTGACAATCAATGCGGGTATCCGTGGCTCCTACTGGAGTTTTAACCGCGAGTTCCTCTTCTCGCCTCGTGTCTCCGTTGGCTTCGTGCCCGAAAAACATTCGTCGTGGGCGTTCCGCTTCGCGACCGGACTATATTATCAAAGTCCCTTTTATAAAGAATATCGCCAGCCGGTTGAAGACGCTGACGGCAACACTATTATCCAACTAAACTCCGGCATAAAATCGCAGCGCTCGCTCCAGTTCATTGCCGGTGCCGACTATTCGTTCCGCTCGCTCAATCGTCCGTTTAAACTCTCGGCCGAGGCTTATTATAAAGCCCTCGGAAACCTTATCCCTTACGAAATTGACAATCTGAAACTGAACTATACGGGTGTCAACGGCGGCTCGGGCTATGCCATGGGCCTCGATATGAAACTCTTCGGCCAATTCGTGCCCGGCTCCGACTCCTGGATTTCCTTCTCGCTGATGAAGACTCAGGAAAATCTTAACGGCGTCAAGGTTCCGCGCCCTACTGACCAGCGCTACTCCGTGGCCCTCTACTTTACTGACTATTTCCCGCGTTTCCCGAAACTGAAATTTTCTTTGCGCGGAATTTTCTCCGACGGCCTGCCCGTAACTCCTCCGCGCTCAACCCGCGATAAAGGCTATTTCCGCACTCCCGCCTATAAGCGCGTTGATATCGGCCTGAGTTACGCCTTGCTCTCCGAACTCAAGGAGGGCGAAACCCGCTCGGGGTTCTGGCGCCACTTCAAGAGCATCTGGCTTGGCCTCGACTGCTTCAACCTGCTCGATATTTCAAATGTAAGTTCTTATTATTGGGTAACCGACGTCAACAATATCCAGTATGCCGTGCCCAACTATCTTACGCGTCGCCAATTTAACATACGCCTCAATATCGAATTCTAAACTATGGTTATAGCCCTGATTATCCTCGGTCTGCTTTTGCTTGTGGCCGTTATTGTAATTGTCAGGCTTACCGGCGAAAAATCAGCCCTGCGAGCCCGCCTTGACAGCATCGGAACGGAGGAGGAACGCTTCCGCTCAATCGCCTCTCAAGTTATGACCCAATCGCGCGCCGACCTGCGCTCGGAAACCACTGACCGCGTCAACTCGCTGATTGACCCGCTGCGGCGCGAACTCGATTCATTCAGCCGCACCGTCAGCGACAAATACTCGCGAGAAGCCGCCGAACGATTCGCCCTGCGCGAGAAAATCGACGAACTCCGCGAACTGAACATGGCCGTATCGGCTGAGACAAAACGTCTTTATAACGCGCTGCGGGGCAATAATCGCGAGCAAGGTAAATGGGGCGAACTCGTTTTGCAGACTCTTCTGGAAAACGCCGGGCTGACTGAAGGACGCGAATTTCTCACCCAACACGTCAGTGGCGACCGCCGCCCTGACGTAGTAGTCAACTTTCCCGGCAACGGCTGTGTAGTAATCGACTCCAAAGCCTCTATGACCGACTATATGGCTTTTTGCGACGCCGAAACCGACGATCAACGCAAAATTGCCGCTAAAGGACACGTTGCCTCCGTGCGCCGCCATATCGACGAACTCGCACGCAAAAACTATCAGGACCTCACCGGGAAAGAGCGGCGCCTGGAGTTCGTCATGATGTTTATGCCTAACGAGGGGGCTTATCTCGCCGCGATGCAGTTTGAGCCGACTCTTTGGGAAGAGGCTTACAATAAGCACGTAATCATCATCTCGCCGACCCATCTGCTTTCGGTTCTTCGTCTGGTCGAACAGATGTGGCGCCATGACGCCCAGAATAAGAACGCCATTCAGATTGCCGAAGAGGCCGGCAGGATGCTCGATAAGTTTGCTGGCTTCGTTGCGGACCTCACCGACGCCGAAAATGCGCTCTCGAAAGCCGCCGACAAACTGACCGCCGCTCACCGTAAACTCGACTCGGGCCCCGGGAATTTGACCTCACGTGCCCTCAAACTTAAAGAAATGGGCGCAAAGGCCACTAAAAACCTCAATCCGTCCTCCTGAGCAGGCAATAAAACCGCGCCCTGACGCGTTAAATAAACAAAGTAACTTAACTCACTCAAACCAACTGCCTATGGCTGATATTTTTACTCCCTCCGGAACCGTCCGCTTAGCAACATCCCAATCCTCATCCGAGCCCCGCAAATCGACGCTCATCTACCTCCGCCAATTTGCCCGTGCCTACTCCCCCCTCCTCGGCGGCTTCATTTTAAACTAACCAATCTGCTTGCATTACGAGATTTTTTCGTAAATTTGCAGTTCAATTTAGTTTCATTTTAGATTATGCTTATTGATAAAATTATATCTGAAGCCGTAAGTCGCGCTGTTAAAGCCCTCTACGATGTCGATACTCTGGCCGAACAAATAGTGCCGCAGGCTACCCGCAAAGAATTTGAAGGCAACCTGACCATCGTCACCTTTCCCTGGGTGAAGGACGCCCGCAAAAGCCCTGAACAGGTAGGTACGGAAATCGGTAATTGGCTCGTTGATAATGAACCGGCCGTCAGCCGCTTCAACGTAATCAAGGGCTTCCTTAATATAGTTATAGAGCCTACCTACTGGAACGCGGTCCTCAGCCATATTGCCGAGACGCCCGATTATGGCATTACTCACCCCACGGAGGAGTCTCCGCTCGTAATGGTTGAATACTCTTCGCCCAACACTAATAAACCGCTCCATTTGGGCCATGTCCGCAACAACCTGCTCGGGTTCTCGCTCGCGCAGATTCTTGAGGCGTGTGGCAACCGTGTTATCAAGACAAATATTGTCAACGACCGCGGTATCCATATCTGCAAGTCGATGCTTGCCTGGCAAAAATGGGGCGACGGATGCACTCCCGAATCAACCGGCAAGAAGGGCGACCATCTTATCGGCGATTTCTACGTCCTGTTCGACAAGCATTATAAGGCCGAACTCAAGGAACTGCAGGCTCAGGGCCTGAGTGAAGAGGAAGCCGCCGCTAAGTCGCCCCTGATGGCCGAAGCGCGCGAAATGCTTCGCAAATGGGAGCAGGGCGACCCCGAAGTTCGCGCCCTCTGGGAAACGATGAACTCTTGGGTCT
>CAYUGU010000053.1:0-14869 GCA_964444345.1 uncultured Bacteroides sp. | reverse complement strand
TTTATGATAGTCCGAAAGTGGGTTCAAGGTCACAGATTGCGTAGGGAATAACGTCCCTGCAGGACCTGTTCTTCAGATTCGGCCGAGCAGGGGCCGGCAATTATGATAGGTTCGCCCGGGGCGATAGAGTCAGTGATTGGTTTGAGATCGGCGAGAGACATTTATGGGTTGTTGTTTAGTGTTTATTGTTTAGGGTTTAGTGTTGATGGTTTATGGTTTATGGTTTATGGTTGAGGGTTTAGGGTTTAGGGTTTAGTGTTTAGTGTTTAGTGTTTAGGGTTTATGGTTTATGGTTGAGGGTTTAGTGTTTAGTGTTTATGGTTTAGTGAGGGAGAACCATAAAATTTTGTATTTTGTATTCTGTATTTTGAATTTAATTTTGTATTCTGTTTTTTAATTTTCCAATTCGGAGTAGTCCTGATAGAGGAAGTCGTTGTAGGGGAAGCGGGCGAGGTGGATTTCTTTGGCGTCGTTGTATATCATATTTTTCAACTCGTCAATATTTATTTGCTTCTTGGCGGATATGAACACACACTTGCCGTTGAGTTTCGACATCCAGGTCTCTTCAAGTTCCTTGAGCGAAATGTTCTCGCGGGTGCGGGGCGTCAGGTCGTTTTCGTCCTTAGGAGTGAAGGAGAACGCGTCGATTTTGTTAAAGACCATAATCATAGGCTTTTCGGCGGCGCCACAGACTTCCTGAAGCGTACGGTTTACAACTTGAATCTGCTCTTCGAAGTTTGGGTGGGAAATATCGACCACATGGAGGAGAATGTCGGCGTCGCGCACCTCGTCGAGGGTGCTCTTGAAGGAGTCGACAAGATGAGTGGGGAGTTTGCGGATAAAACCGACGGTATCCGTCAGCAGGAATGGCAGATTGTCAATGATAACCTTGCGCACGGTAGTGTCGAGCGTTGCAAACAGTTTGTTTTCAGCGAATACTTCGCTCTTGCTCAGCACGTTCATCAGGGTCGATTTGCCGGCATTGGTATAGCCTACCAGGGCCACACGAGTCAGTTTTCCTCGGTTCTTGCGCTGGATATTCTTCTGTTTGTCGATGCTTTCGAGTTCCTTCTTGAGACGCGAAATGCGGTCAAGGATTATGCGTCGGTCCGTCTCTATCTGCGTTTCGCCCGGGCCGCGCATACCGATGCCGCCTCGCTGACGTTCGAGGTGGGTCCACATTCGGGTCAGTCGCGGCAGCAGATACTGATACTGGGCGAGTTCCACCTGGGTTTTGGCCGTGGCGGTCTGTGCGCGCTTGGCGAAAATGTCGAGAATGAGGGTTGTGCGGTCAAGAATTTTTACGCCGAGTTCCCGCTCGATGTTGCTCACTTGCTTGGTCGAGAGGTCATCGTCGAAAATCACCATTCCGACCTCGTTTTCCTCGACAAAATTTTTTATTTCTTCGAGTTTGCCCTTGCCGACAAAGGTGCGCGGGTTGGGCCAATCGACCTTCTGAGTGAAGATTTTAACGGTTTCCGCACCGGCGGTATCGGCGAGAAAAGCCAACTCGTCGAGATATTCAAGCGCCTTATTTTCAGGCTGTTGTGGAGTGATAAGCCCGACCAGAACGGCGCGCTCATTCATCTCCTTCTGTATAATCAAGTCTTTCATAATCTGCAAATATAACGCTTTTTAGCGAAAAAAGTATTAAAAACTCGATTATTTTGTGTCCGCAGCATAATTTATGTCCTTTTTCAGCATCCTTTCAATGCGGGGCGTAAACAATTTCCAAATCTGTTTGTATAGGATTGCACAAACAATGACGGCGAATAAATAGAGTATGATGTAACTTGCTTTCGGATAGTCAATAGGGGGTAAATAATATAAGATAAAAAGGCGCACCAGAGGGTGAGCGACAAAAATAAAAGGACTTAGTTTACCAATCAGGACCCACATATTTCTCCAATAAGGGATTTTATTGGAAATTATTGAAAGCAGAATCGTAATTATTACTGCGCAAATAAGGGAAATCTGCCACGATACAGGATTCCACATAGTAGGAAAGAATAACACCAAAGACATAATGATTGCGGCGATGCCCGCGATAGTGTTTATTTCCCTTTTTCGGGCAAATATTATTCCGAACGAGAACGGAACCATCCATCCTATAATGTTCATTCTCAGCCACCGTAAATAACCAATCTTAAAACCGTTCCATTCGCCAGGAAGGAAGGCGTATTGAAGTAAAATCGCTGCGGCAGTGAGGATAAGCAGATTTTTCAGCGGCTTTTTGTAAACAATAAATGCGTAAAGGAAATAAAACTCCAGGGTTAGACCGAGATACCAATAAATAACGGGATAGGGGGGCAACAACGGGAAAACAGGATCATTTAAAAAAGTCATCATAAAAACGACCCTGAGAATCCCTTCGGTAGGGAACGCGCTTTTTTCAACAGCACTTGTTACGCAAAGATGAAGGATAAGAAATATTGCTGCCGGCAAGAATAACGTAAATAGTTTCAGCCAGTTATTGTAGAGAAAAGCACCTTTTTTCAAATGGGCGGAAGAATTGCACTCATACTTTTTTGTAAGCCCGAACGCCGTTAGAAAAACAAATACGGGGACTCCGTACCAACCTAAAAATGAGAACAGGTTATAGATCCACTCATTGGAAAAGTTACCTAACTGATTAAAAAAATCGTTGACGTTCTCTTTAGCAAAAGAGGATTCGTTTTCTTGAATGGAAGCGCCGATGGAATGGCAAAAATTATGGAGGGCAATGAATGTAATGGCCAGCCCTCGCATAATAACTGTATGTTCGCGAGTGAGATTAAGTCTCATCAGTGACAACAGAGTGTTACTATTCCGGGTCCGGATCTTTCATTTTGACCTTGAGGCTGTCGAAGCCCTTGCCGTAGACGCCGTTGACGTTGGCTTGGGTTATGAGCGCTTCGTTGTCGATGCTTTTGACTATGCGGTAGATAGTTACAGATTCGATTTTGCGACACATGACCAGGAGCATCTTTACGTCCTGTTTCGAGTACCAGCCCATACCGTTAAGCACGGTGCAGCCGCGGTTGGCGTCGTTGTTGATAGCCGTAGCGATTTCCTGCCATTTGGGCGAGAAGATAGTGAACTGCACGGCCTGGCGGTTTGAGTTGATGATCATGTCACACATGTAACTGGTCATCAGGGTGACGAGCAGGCCGTAGACAATCTCCGTAATTGAATAGCCGAGGACGAAGTAGGCCGAGCCGACAATGAAGAAGTCGCAAATCATCATTGTGCGGCCGATGGTCACGTTGCTATGCTTGCTGACCATTGCGGCGACAATGTCCGTGCCGCCCGTCGAGCCGTTATGGATAAATACCGTGCCGATTCCGATACCCATAAGCCCCGAGCCGAGAATGAGCGAGATGGTATGGTCGTCGGCCAGCAGGTTCATATTGGAAAATATCGGTTGGAAGAAGTAGATAAGCACGGAGAGGACGGTCATTCCGAAGAGGGTGCGGATTACAAAAGTCTTGTCAACAGCCTTCAACGCCATAACCAGGAGGATGAAGTTGACGGCATACATCGTGATGCCGACGGGGATTGCGAAGGGGAAGAGGCCCGCGTCATGGAGGCGCTGCGTCGCAAAGAAGACAACCGAGCCTAAGCCCGCCATACCGCCGATAACGACCTTTTGGGGCAGAATCAGTGCAGAAAAGCCGAAGGCGTAGAGAGCCAGGCCGAGGATGATGAACATATAGTCGCGGGCGTCCATCCAGGTGAGTTTGTTGAAATGAGGCATCGGTTGAAGATAATTGTTGGTTTATTTAAGCGCGAAGTTACGCACTTTTTCTCAATTTTTGGCTTATTCTGTTAAATTTTTTCACTAATTTTGCACTCAATTATGGAAAAGGAACTCAGAGAAATACTTGAACAACTTAATTTACTGACAAATAAGGTTGAGAGGCTGCTTGAGTCGATTGAGCAGCCTGAGGCGATTGCGGAGCAATCAGAGCAATCAGAGCAGTTAGAGGAATCAGAGCAGTTAGAGGAATCAGAGATATCAGAGAAATCAGAGAACCCGGAGTGCTCGGAGGTTGTTGCGCAGATGCCCGCCTCAATCCGCTTCAGTGTTAACGACCGTTTCCGCTTCCAGCGTGCAATTTTCGGCAACTCGCCTGAGCGTATGGCCAACGCCATGTCGGCAATCAGCGCGATGACTACGGCCGACGAGGTATATGCCTACCTGACCAACGTGCTCCAGCGCGACGTGGACGACCCCGACGTCGAGGACTTCTTTCGCGAGGTTACCCTGCGATTCTCGGACCATAAACCGCTGATAATCTGATGGCCGGAAAACTGTTCATAGTTCCTACGCCCGTAGGCAATATGGAGGATATGACGCCGAGGGCCGTCAGAGTGCTACGCGAGGCCGACCTTATCCTTGCGGAAGATACGCGCACGAGTGCGCCGCTGCTCAAGCGTTTTGAGGTCAACACGCCGATGGCCTCCCACCATAAATTCAATGAGCATCAGACCGTTGACGCTATGGCCGGGCGGATTGCCGCCGGCGAGACCATAGCCCTGATTTCCGACGCCGGGACGCCCGGCATTTCCGACCCCGGGTTTATGCTTTCGCGCCGCTGCCGTGAACTCGGAGTGGAGGTTGAGACCCTTCCCGGCCCGACGGCGCTGATTCCGGCCCTGGTCAACTCCGGACTGCCGATTGACCGCTTTGCCTTCGAAGGGTTTCTCCCCCCGAAAAAGGGAAGGCGCACCCGCCTCGGCGAACTGGCCCTCGAACCGCGCACTTTCGCCCTCTACGAAAGCCCCTTGCGGCTGGTCAAGACCCTCAAGGAACTGGCCGAAGTCTGCGGCGCGGAGCGCCCGGCGTCAGTGAGCCGCGAAATTTCCAAACTGTATGATTCAACCGTGCGCGGAACCCTCGGCGAACTGATTTCTCATTTTGAAGCGAACCAACCGCGCGGCGAGATTGTTATAGTTGTAGGAGGTCTCCCGGACTCTCCGAAAAGTGAACACAAGAATAAGTATAAGGACTCTAACCTCAATTAACAAGATGAAAAAGATTTCAATGGCTGCGGCTCTGATTGCCGCCCTTATGACCTTCAACGCCTGTGGCAACAAGAAACTCTCGGAAGAGGAAGCCCGTAATCATCGCCTCGACGACTCGCTCGAAGTAGCCCTTGCGAGCGCTGACTCCCTGTTTGCTCTCCTTTATGACGTTACGGCCGGCATGGACCAGATTACGCGCCTTGAAAAACTCGTCGGCACGGAAGTTACAGCCGAATCGGCCACCGCGCGCGATAATATCGCCAAGCAGATGGAGGCTATCCAGAAGGGCCTGATGGAGCGCCGCAAGCGCATTGAAGAACTTGAGGCGCAACTCTCGAAGTCGAACGGTATGTCGGCCAAGTTCCGCCAGCAGATTGAGATTCTCCGCTCGCAGATTGACTCGCAGGCCGCCACGGTTGCTACGCTCCAGCAGCAACTCGAATCGGCCAATATCCATATCGCCTCGCTCGAAACCGAGATTTCAGGCCTGAACCAGACGGTCGACACTATCAACGCCGCCCGCAAGCAGACCGAGGCCGAACTCAACAGCGCAATCTCCGACCTCAACGCCGTTTACTACGTAATCGGCACCGACAAGGAACTCAAGTCCCACAATATTATTGAGGGCGGCGGCTTCCTGCGCAAGACCAAGGTGCTCCCCTCCGATTTCGACAAGAACTACATGACCCGTGCCGACCGTCGCTCGCTGACCGTCATTCCCCTCGACTCGAAAAAGGCCAAGGTGCTGACCACTCAGCCCACCGACAGTTACCGCATTGACCGCTCGGCCTCCGGTGCCCTCTCGCTCGTGATTGAGAATCCGGATGCTTTCTGGGCCACTTCGAACATTCTGGTCGTGAAAGTTGACTAATTGAAAAATTTGTTGTAAATTTGCAACCAATTATCTATCAACTTATCAACTAATTCATCCAACTTATGAAAAAACTTTTTCTCGCCTTGGCTCTTTGCGTCAGCCTCAGCGCCTGCGCTTCGAATCCGCTGGGCTCGCTCCTCGGAGGCGGTAAGTCAACCTCTACGGAAACCACCTCTGACTCCAAGGGCGGCTCGCTGGGCGATATTCTCGGCAACGTTGTCGGCGGCCTGATTTCGACCGACAAGGTCGACACCAACAAGATGGTGGGCACCTGGTCATACGTCTCTCCGGCCGTAAGTTTCAAGTCTGAAAACTTCCTCCAGAAGGCTGGCGGCGCCGCTATGGCCGGTACTATCGAAAGCAAACTCGCGCCCTACTATAAGACGGCAGGTTTGAACAAGATGGTCCTCACAATCAATGAGGACAAGACCTTCGTCATGAAGAGCGGCAAAATCAGCGCCCGCGGAACCATCGAGACCGACGGTCAGGGCGAGGTTTACTTCAACTTCAAGGCGCTCGGCTCGATTCCCGCCGGCAAGATGAAGGCTTACGTGACCATGTCGGCCGGAAAGCAGATGTCGCTGATGTTTGACGTCACCAAACTCGTAACTATCGTTAAGATGGTTGGCAACGTCAGCGGCTCGACCGCAATCAAGGGCGTATCGTCCATCCTCGATTCCTACGACGGAGTTTGCGCCGGCTTCAAACTGAACAAGAAATAAATAAAGTGTGAGGTTTCTGACCGACATACTTAAGACTTACGCAAGGTTTTCGCAGCGTCACGCGGATACCTTGCGTTCGTTTTCGCGGGTGCTTGATGTGCTGACGGTGCTTGCGTCGATTGTATGTCTGGTTGCCCTGACTCTTTTTACCGGATTTGACCATTCGGTTATCAGTTACGGCCATGTAGGGCCGTGGCTCAACGGATGTCTGGCGGTCTTCGTGGCCAATATAGTTTTCAACCTGCTGTTGCGTTTTCATGAGACCTGTCGGGCCACTCGCCTGCTGAAATGGATAGTCGACGCGATGATTCTGGCTGTTTTCGTCCTTCATTTCCTGATGAACCGCACGCTCCATTTCTGGCCTATGGAGGTTGCCCTCGGGGTCTATTCGGGGGTTTATATATCTTCGGCCCTTATCAGGTCGCTCGGCCACAGAACCAACCCGTCGCTAATCCTGTCGGTCTCCTTCCTGCTGGTGATTGCCCTGGGGACTCTGCTGCTGATGCTTCCGCGATGTACCGTCGGGGGGATTTCGCCTATCGACGCGTTCTTTGTCAGCACTTCGGCCGTCTGCATCTGCGGCTTGACGTCGGTCGATGTTGCCGCGACGTTCACTCCCCTCGGGGTGGCAGTGATAGCCGTGATGATGCAGGTTGGCGCCCTCGGGGTGATGACTATTACGAGTTCCTTTGCGCTCTTTTTCAGCGGGAATACGTCAATCTACTCCCAACTGATGGTCCGCGATATGTTCTATTCGCGCACAATCAACTCGCTGCTACCCACTTTGGGCTATACCCTCGGATTCACTCTGGCCGTTGAGGCGCTTGGCGCCGTTGCGGTCTATTTCTGCATTGCGGGATTATTTCCGGAGATGTCGGTTGCCCAACTTTGGGGTACCGCCGGATTCCATTCGCTCTCAGCCTTCTGCAATGCCGGCTTTTCGACGCTTCCGGAGGGAATGGCCAATCCGGCCTTGATGCACGGCAATCAGTTGATTTACTTGGCGATAAGCGCCCTGGTGATTGCCGGAGGCATCGGCTTCCCCATACTCGTGAACTCCAAGGAAGCCCTGGGCGAACTGATTAGCCGCCTGTGGGCCCGGTTGCGCCACCGGCCTCTGCCGCCGCGCCACCCTCATCTATATAATATGAACACGCGCGTGGCCCTGGCAACTACGACTATTCTCTTCTGTCTTACTTTTGTTCTCTTTCTCGTTTTTGAGTGGAACGGCGTTCTGGCCGGATTTTCGCCCTACGAGAAGTTGGTTCAGGGAGTTTTCAACTCAACGACGCCGCGCTCTTCGGGCTTTGTCAGTGTCAATCCCGCCGGGTTTATGCCCGTAACGTTGCTGCTGGTGATGTTTATGATGTGGGTTGGCGCCGGGTCGCAGTCGACTGCGGGCGGAATAAAGGTCAATACGTTTGCGGCCGCGATGCTCCATTTGCGTGCGGTTGTCAGCGGTCGTCGCTACGTGACCGCTTATAATCGTCAAATCTCGGCGGCGTCGCTTTCGCGAGCCCAGGCTGTCGTTTGGCTGTCGATTTTGAGTTACGCGGTGTTTGCGTCGGCGATGTTGCTCGCGGCTCCGGGATTTCCGACTAAGGCGTTGTTGTTCGAGACTCTTTCGGCGCTTTTCTCCGTGGGCTCATCGCTTGGAGTGACCGCCGCACTTCCCTTAGCAGCCAAGGGGCTGCTTTGCGTCGCAATGTTTGTCGGCAGGGTAGGGTTGCTTTCGCTCCTGATGGGCCTTGTGCGCCAGAGCGTTAACCCGCCTTTGACTCTCCCCGAAGACAACCTTATAATAAATTAAAAATACAAAATACTAAATACAAAATACTAAATACAAAATACTAAATACAAAATACAAAAAAATACAAAATACATAATACTAAATACAAAATTTTAGGGCTCTCCTCACTAAACACTCAACACTAAACACTAAACCATAAACCCTCAACACTAAACCCTCAACACTAAACACTAAACCATAAACCATAAACAATAAACCATAAACCCTCAACCATAAACCAAAACCCCTCTTCCCCAGCAAAAATGCGTTATCTGATTATCGGACTTGGAATCTACGGGTCGAATCTCGCCAAAGACCTGACGGCTATGGGCCATGAGGTTATCGGCGCCGACCGCTCGCCTATGATTGTCGACTCAATCAAGGAATATATCTCGACCGCCTATATCCTCGACTCGACCGACGAGGCTGCGCTTGCCGGGCTGCCGCTGAACGGCGTGGACCTGGTCATAGTAGCCATCGGCGAGAACTTCGGCGCGTCGGTCAAGACTGTCGCCATATTGAAAAAACTCGGGGTCAAGCATATCTACGCGCGTGCGGCCGACGATCTCCACTATTCGATTCTCGAGGGATTGCAGATTGACCGCATTATCACTCCCGAGCAGCGCGCCGCCCGCGACCTCTCGATGGAAATGGCCCTCGGGCACCATGCGCAGGTGCTTGCCGTCGCCCCCGATGTCTACGCCTTGCGCTTCGGGGTGCCCGATATGTTTGTCGGTACATACTATGCGCGCCTCCAGTTTGATAAAGAATATGATTTGAGGCTGATTGCTGCGTTTCGCCCGGTTGATCGCAAAAATCTGCTCGGAATCAAGACCGACAGCCTCTCGACTCTCAACCTTTCGGACGAGAATCTGAAGGTTGAGGCGGGTGACATACTGCTCTGCTACGGCGAGCGCCGTGCTTTCCTTAAACTGATTAAACATTGCGCCCTATGACCACATTCCTTACCGCTCTGGTCGTCCTGATTGTAGGCTACTTTATCTATGGCGTTATCGTCGAGAAGATTTTCGGAGTGGACCCCAAGCGGCTGACTCCCGCCGTTGAGCGCCCCGACGGGGTGGACTATGTCCCGATGCCTGTCTGGAAAGTCTTTATGATTCAGTTTCTTAACATTGCCGGCGTCGGCCCGATTTTCGGTGCGATTATGGGCATAATGTTCGGCCCGTCGGCCTTCCTGTGGATTGTTTTCGGAACGATTTTTGCCGGTGCGGTCCATGACTTTACCGCCGCTATGATTTCGCTTCGCCAGGGCGGCATTTCGCTTCCCGAATCGGTGGGCAACGAGTTGGGCCGCGGTATGCGTCAGGTTATGCGCGTCTTTTCGGTCATCCTGCTGATTCTTGTCGGCGCAGTCTTCGTGCTTACTCCCTCCGGTCTGCTGGCCTCGATGACGCCCGATGCACTCGACATAACCTTCTGGACCATTGCGATTTTTCTCTACTATCTGCTTGCAACCCTGCTCCCTATCGATAAACTGATTGGCAAACTTTATCCTCTCTTTGGCGGGGCGTTGCTTTTTATGGCGATTGCCCTGATGGGGGTGATGATTTTCGGCGATGTGCATATCCCCGACGGTATGGCCGAGGGGCTTCACAATCGCCATCCGCAGTATGAAACCCACGCAATCTTCCCGATGCTCTTCATCTCGATTGCGTGCGGCGCAATCTCCGGATTTCACGCTACGCAGTCGCCTATGATGGCACGCTGCCTGACCAATGAAAAATTGGCTCGTCCGGTTTTCTACGGCGCTATGGTCGCCGAGGGAATCGTGGCCCTGATTTGGGCTGCCGCGGCTATCGCGTTCACCGGGGGCTACCCGCAACTTGCTGATTATATGGCTCAACCGGGCCATACTCCCGGAACCTTGGTCCATGACGTCTCTATCGGTTGGCTCGGAGCCGTCGGCGGCCTTCTTGCGGTGATTGGCGTGATTGCCGCGCCGATTACGTCGGGCGACACCGCCTTGAGGTCGGTCAGACTGATAATTGCCGATGCCCTTAAACTCGACCAGAAGTCGCTGTTGAAACGCCTGCTTATCTGCATTCCCCTCTTTGCAATTACCTTCGTAGTGATGATGGTCGACTTCCAGGTCCTCTGGCGTTACTTCGCCTGGAGCAACCAGACGCTGGCAATGATTACCCTGTGGGCTGTCACGGTCTATCTTGCCCGTCGAGGTCGCTGGTATTGGGTTTCGCTTGTCCCCGCGCTCTTTATGACCGTTGTTACCGCGAGTTATATCCTCCTGGCTCCTGAAGGCCTCAGCCTCGACCCGACCCTCTCAATCACCCTCGGCGTCATCTTCGCCCTCGTTCTCGCCCTCCTCTTCTTCCTCTGGAAATCCAAACTGAAAAAGTCTCAGGCCGACATCCCCGACGAGGGCTGAATTTGGATAATACCAAAGAATTTTGTAACTTTGTCACGGCGGTAATAATTACCGCCGTAATAAAGTTATGAGATTTTATAATCGAACCAAAGAAATTGAGGAACTGAGGCGCATACAAACTCGGGCCTTTGAGTCGCGGTCGAGGATGACCGTGATAACCGGTCGGCGGCGTATCGGAAAGACATCGCTTGCCTTGCGTGCCACGCAGGGTGAGTATCCTACGGCCTATCTGTTTGTCAGCAGAAAGAATGAGGCTGCGCTCTGCGAGGAGTTTGCCGGACTGATTTCTTCAACACTCGATTGTTATGTGCCCCCTGAGATTAAGTCGTTCAGTTCTTTATTCCGAATGATGATGGAGTTGGCCAAGACGCGCCGATTTAATTTAATTATTGATGAATTTCAGGAGTTTTTCAATATCAATCCATCAGTGTTCAGCGATATGCAGAATCTTTGGGACTCCTATCGAAATGATACTCATATGAACCTTTTGCTTATGGGCTCGGTGTTCTCTATGATGCATAAAATCTTTGAGAGTTATCATGAACCGCTTTTCGGCAGGGCTGACGCAATGATTCGACTCTCCGGATTTAGCACGGAGACGATGAAGGAGATTATGAGTGATTATCGCCCGAACTATACCAACGATGAGTTGCTTGCTTTTTACACAATTACCGGAGGTGTGCCTAAATATATTGAACTGCTATGTGAAGAAACCGATTTGTCCATTGAGGGAATCTTCGACTACGTAGTTCGTGAGAATTCGCCCTTCATCAACGAAGGACGTAATCTGCTGATTGAGGAATTTGGGAAAGATTACGGATTATATTTCTCCGTTTTGAGTTGCATCGCTTCCGGGATTAACAATCAGGGGGCAATTGAAAGTGCGTTAGACGGAGTGACCGTGGCCGGACATCTTAAGCGACTGATTGAGGATTATTCCCTCATTAAACGGGTTCGCCCGATTATGTCCAAACCTCGCTCACAGAATGTTCAATATGAAATTACTGATAATTTTCTGCGCTTCTGGTTCAATTATTTTGACCGGAATCAGACATTGGTTGAGTTGAATAATTTTGAATACCTCCGCCGTATTGTGACTTCAGACTACCCGACCTTCTCGGGCCTCACTCTTGAAAAATGGTTTCGATTGAAAATGGCCGAGAGTCACCGGTATGCCGATATCGGGTCCTGGTGGGAACGCAAGAAAGGAAAGGAAGCCAATGAGATAGATATTGTTGCTCTCTCGGTCGACGGGCAGACTGCGGTGGTTGCCGAAGTAAAGCGCCAAAAGCGTAACTATGACCATAAGGTCTTTATGGAGAAAGTTGAACACCTGAAAACTTGCTTATTAACCAAATATAAAATTGAACCGATTCTTTTGAGTTTAGAGGATATGTAGGTATGGCGCGGCTGAATGAGTTTATGGTGCGGGCGGACCTGAGTCCGATGATTGAGTATTGCAGGCAATTTGGTGAGCCGGCGGTCTACGAGAAGGGCGAGAATTTTGTCTGCGAGGGCTCGGTCTGTCGCTACGTGGGCCTTGTTTGCAGCGGATATTTCAAGTATTCGCTGTTTGATACGTCGGGCAATGAACGCATTGCCGGCTTTGGCTTTGAGCACGAGATTATTACGGACTTCGTCAGGTCCGTGCAGTTTGACCTGCCGGCCTGGACATCGATTACCGCCGGTTGCCGGTCGGAAGTCTTACGTGTGCCCCTCCGCGAACTTCGCGACTATCTCAGGGAGCATCAGCCGGTGTTTCTCGCTAATGTGTCAAAGCATGTGCTGGCTGAGGCCTACAGTCGTTCGCTGATGATGATGAAACTGACGCCTCTGGAACGCTATCAAATCCTTTATCCGCGCCTAAGGGACGTTATCGACCGGATTTCCGTTCAGGAATTGGCCTCGTTTTTCGGCATTTCGCGCCGGCAGTTTCAGCGAATCCGCTCAATGGTCTGACGATTGGGACAAATGTCCTATTGGGGTTGATGATTTCTGCGTAAATTTGCCGAAAACTTAACAATAATTTACGCATGAAGAAACTTATATCTTTTATTTTCTGTGGTTTGCTCCCTCTGATGATGTTTGCGAAATGGGACGGCGAGCCTGTTACCGCAATTATGGCCGACGGTTCGCGCCTTGAAGGATTCACAACCACCCATCTGATAAACTATATTAAACCCGGTGTGTCCACCATCGGAATCAGTAAGGAATTTAAGGGGAAGGAAACCAAGTATACATCGGAGGAGGTGGCCGCGTTGATTTTTCCGCCGGCCGAGGGCGATTCTGTTTATGCGGTTTATGAACCGGTAATTGCCCAGAAGCAGATGCCCAATCTGTGGAAAAAGAAACCGAAAACCTATAAGAAGCCGATTTTTTTGCGTCTGATTTATGATGGAAAGAATGTCAAGGGCTATGTGCGTCCCGTCCGCGACGGCTCTTATACTCCGTCAATGACTACGGTGAATTATACATGGCTCTATTACTATCTGGTTGATGGCCAAGATGTTGCCAAGGCATATTGGGTGGCTACCAATGATATAGTGCCTGCAATGAAGAAAGTACTTAAATTCTATATGTCTGAGTTCCCGGAAGTGCAGCAACTGGTTGACGAGGAAGTCCTGACGCCTAAAGATTTCCGCAATAATCCCTCAATCGTCTACCCGCTGATTGACGCCGCCCTCGAATCCCGCAAAAGCGCGCAATAAAGGCGCGCAAGCGGCGGGGCGAGCGCCGGGGCAGAGAAATGTTTGCGGGGGTCGGATTTTTTTGCTAACTTTGTGGTCGCAAATTGATTACCTTTTATTAAAAATGAACATTTCTAAACTTTTGCTTGCCATGACTGTCGCATTGGCAGGTTGCTCCGGCTCGGAGCACCTCAAGAGTCTGAGTGCTAACCAGATGACCGATTCAATCGCCCCGGGCGAGGATTTTTATCTCCATGTTAACCAAAAGTGGATGAACGAACATCCGCTGACGGGCGAGTATGCCCGCTTCGGCAATTTTGACCTTCTGCGCGACACGGCTCAGGAGCGTGTGCGCCAACTCGTTACGGGTCTGGCCGACACCAACCCCGAGGAGGGCACCGTGGCTTTCAAGGTGGCCACGATTTATACGCAGGCCATGGACTCCGTGCGCCGCAATGCCGAAGGCGCCAAGCCTATTCAGGCTGACCTGGCCAAGATTGAAAACACTCCGGCCGATTCGCTCTATCAACTCTTCCTCTGGATGCATAAGAACTATTCGTCGCCCTTCTTCGGCGCTGGCCCGATGGAGGATATGAATAACTCGTCGGAATATGCAATGTACATTGACGGCGGCGGCCTGAGCCTCGGCGACCGCGACTATTATCTGAAGGATGACGAGCGCAACACTTCGGTCCGCAACGCCTACAAGAAACTGATTGTTGACCAGATGGTTAATGCCGGTTTGAGCCAGGCTGATGCCGAGCGCGTCTGCAAGAACGTGATGAAAATCGAAACCTCGATGGCCGAGGCTGCCTGGACCCGCGAGGAGAGCCGCGATATTGCCCGCATGAATAACCCGATGACCCTCGAAGAGGTCAAGAAGATGTATCCTCAGGTCAACTGGGACGAGTTCTTCCCCGCAACTATGGGCATCACGGCTCCGGAGAACGTAATCGTTACGCAGGTCGAGCCGATTAAGCGCGGAATGGAACTGCTCGCTTCGTCAAACGAGCGCGAACTGAAGGACTATTATCTCTGGCAGTATGTCAGCCAGGCGGCTCCTTTCCTGAGCGACGCGTTCACTAATGCAAGTTTTGAGTTCTCGAAGGTTATGAGCGGCGTGACCGAGCAGAAACCCCGCTGGAAGCGCGCTTTGGCCGCTACCGAAGGCACCCTCGGCGAGGCTATCGGCGAACTCTATGTCGAGAAATATTTCCCCGCTTCGAGCAAGGAGTATATGGTCAATCTGGTTGAAAACCTCCGCACGGCCCTCGGCGAGCATATCGACAACCTGACCTGGATGAGCGACTCAACCAAGGTCAACGCCCGCGAAAAACTCGCCGCCTTCACCGTGAAAATCGGCTATCCCGACAAGTGGAAGGACTA
>CAYUGU010000052.1:0-14968 GCA_964444345.1 uncultured Bacteroides sp. | reverse complement strand
GTGATGCCGACTAATCAATCCCGAAGATTTTGCACTTCGTTTTTGAATCTGCACATTTGCGGCCAACTCTCACAAAGAAACGCGGCCAACTCTCACAAAATTTTGCGGCCAACTCTCACAAATTTAAATTTTTTTCGTATATTTGCGCCTGAAAACTAAACGATTATGGCCGAATATAGAAAACGCATAGCAGATACTCTACTGGAGTATCGACTCGAAGAGATGGGCGCAGTGCTAATCGAGGGTCCAAAGTGGTGTGGCAAGACCACGACTGCCGAGCAAAAAGCCCGCAGTTTTGTCTATATGGCAAACCCTCAGACCGCCCGGCAGTATAAAGACCTGCTTCAAATCAATCCGCAACTGATTCTCGAAGGAGAGGCTCCCCGGCTGATTGATGAATGGCAGATTGCTCCCGAGATATGGGACTCAATTCGCTATGAGGTTGACCATCGCCAGCAGGTTGGACAGTTTATTCTGACCGGCTCAGCCGTTCCCCCCTCAGCGGAAGATATTCATCATAGCGGGACCGGGCGATACGCTTGGCTGACAATGAGGACAATGTCGCTATGGGAATCGGGCGACTCCTCCGGAGAAATCAGCCTGAAAGAGGTTTTCGACGGCAAAAACGATATGACCGGACGAAACAAACATTCTCTGCAGCAGATTGCCTACCTCACCTGCCGCGGCGGTTGGCCTGCAACCTTAAGTCGCAATGAACGCGCGGCGCTCCATTTGGCCACGGACTATTACGACGCCATTGTCCGCACGGACATTACCCGCACTAACTCTAAGTTGGCAAACTCCGGCGTGCTGACAAGAATCCTCCGCTCCTATGCCCGTATTCAGGGCACTCAGACCCCGGTAACTATGATTCTCGAGGATATTTCGCCCGCCGACGCGCCGATTATCTCTATCAATACACTCCATAACTATCTCTCGGCCCTCCGCGAAATCTTCGTCACCGAAGATATGCCCTCGTGGAATCCGAATCTTAAGTCGAAAACCGCTATCCGCACGGCCGATACCCGCTATTTCACCGACCCCTCGATAGCCGTAGCCTCCCTCGGTTTGGGTCCTGAAGACCTTATCAATGACCTCAAAACCTTTGGTCTCATCTTTGAAACACTTTGTATTCGCGACCTGAGGGTCTACTCGGAAGCCATCAACGGGAAAGTCTACCACTATCGCGACAAATCGGGTCTCGAATGTGACGCCGTAATCCACTTGCGAAACGGCAAATACGGCCTTATCGAAATAAAACTCGGCGGCGACAATGCTATAAACCATGCGGTAGAAACCTTGACCCGTCTGGCCGACAAGATTGACGAAACCAAAATGGGTAAACCATCATTTCTTATGGTGCTTACGGCAGTGGGCGAATATGCCTATCGTCGGGCCGACGGAATATGGATTGTGCCGATCGGGTGCCTTAAAGACTGATTTTGCACAATATTTTTGGAGAAAAAGCGTTAAAAAGTTGCGGGAGTGGATTTTAATTGCTATATTTGCAAGCGACTCTCCCAACTGCTTAAATTGCTAAATGATTGACACTCAACTAATTACCCCCCCCCAATTAAACCCGAGGGCAGACCGTAGTCTGCTCCCGCTAACCCTTACCTTAAACTCAACGAGGGCTACTGACCTGCAAAGACGCGGGTCGGTAGCCCTTTTCACGTATATAAACCATTAATTAACCAATAAACAAACACAATGAAAAAAGCACTACTAATCTCAGCGCTCGCCCTCGCCGCCTTCGCTCCCGCGAAGGTGCACGCAACGTGGCCGATACCTATCGAGCGCCCGTCGGAATGGATAGTTATAGCGCCGACCGAAGCCGTTGATAATAATGGCGTCGGTCTGGAAAACATTCTCTGTCTGGGCGGCAAAACCGGTAATCTCGCTCACTTGATCGACGATAACCCCTTTACCTACTGGCACTCAAACTGGAACCAGTGTAACGGCACGAATGATGACCATATCCACTGGTTTATGGTTGACCGTGGCGAAAAGGCTGCCGAAGTCTCCTTCACCACTATCGCTTTCCAGCAGCGTGTATGCCAGGTTACGGAAGCGAATGAAGAAACCGCAAACTGGAATGGCGCAGTAAAGAATGCCGACGTCTATCTGCTCGATGAGCACCCCGGACTGCTGGGCGGTTTCAGCAATATGGCCGCCGACTTCACTACTGTTTCCCAATTTCAAGCAGAACACCCCACTCCTACTCTCGACGTAGAACTTGAAACTTTCGTTCAGAACCCTCAGTTGTTTAAGTTCACGGACACGGAAGGGAATCCGGTTGAGCACAATGAGCGTTATATCCTCGTCATAATAACCCATACTATTAGCCCAAACATAAGCAGCAAGCCGGAAGACCAATATGCTTGCTTGGCCGGTATGAATCTCTATGGCGAGGATGTATGGGCTGAAGAAGAATCTTTCCCTGCACCCTATGATAATCCTTGGGGCGACGAAGCACTTAAAAAGAGTACTCGCGACGACCGCGCTGTTTATGCCCTTGACATCAGCGGCGGCGTAGAAGATGCTCGCTCACCCTATCTGCAGAAGTCTTGCTATCGTTCATTCTCTCACGACGATACCTGCTATGACGTCACTGAAATGTTCACCTATCAAGCCTTCCCCGGCGCAACCATTACCGTTTCCCCCAAGGGAAAAGGCGACTGGATGCATAACTTCCTTTACGTTGACTGGGCCGGCGACGGGTTTGAGACCCACGAAAATCAGGCCGACTTCCTCAACGAAGACGGCTCTGTTAAAGAGGGAAGCGACCTCGTTTCGTTTGGCCACAGTGATGCCTCCGGCTCTTATAAAGATTCAAAGGGCAATGCTGCCAGTGATAACGGGTCGACTTTTGAGGTACGCTCGTTTACAATTCCTACGGATTTAACTCCCGGACTTTATCGCGTTCGCTTCAAGACTGACTGGAACAACCTGAACCCGACTATCGCCGTCACCTATGACAATAATAACGCTATGGAAAAGCACGGCGCTATGGTTTGTGACTTTATGCTCGAAATTCTCGAACTCCCCACTACCACTCTTACTCTCAACTTCCCCGCTCCGTATGAAGGCGCCGAGAAGATTCAGTACGTAGTAGAAAACGTACCTTTTACTATAGACAAGACCGTAAGTCAGTATATTCCCGCCGACCTTGAGCCCTTCTTCACAGTAGGCGACTACGAAGACAAGATCATCACCGATTCGGATAATACCTTTGATATTCCCGGTACTTACAACTTCGACTTCTCGAAGGTTTACCGCTTTAAACTCAAACCCCAAGATAGCGGCGAACGCTTCATGCAGATTGACCTCAACGAGAAGAAGGCACTGCTCAATAACAAGACCGTTACGACCGACAACGCCGACCTCTTTGGCCCGGAAGTGTTCTGGTATCTGAAAATTAAGGAGATTAACGCCAAGGGCTTCGGCCTCACGCTCCATAACGTTGCCCTGGGCGACGAATTTGGCGCCACGACCAACGGTAACAACGGCAACGTAGTCGTTATGACTGAAAACCCGACCTTGCTGACCGCCTCCACTACCTCTAACAGCCACGCCATTGAGGGCGACTTCACCCTGCACGTGCAGGGCAACCCGACCGCTTACTTTAATGACTACAGCAACAGCGGTTATCTCGCGATCTATAATGCAGGTGCCTCGCAGAACGATAACGGCTCGATTATCCGCGTTGCCGTGCCTGCCGAAAGCGAATTTACCGGCGCCGAAACCTTCACTTATCAGGGCGTAAAACTGCCCATGGACGCCACCAAGAAGGAAGCCGCCAAGTCGGCAACCATCGAGGCCGTTTGCGAACTCTTTGAGGTTGACGAAGAAACCTTAACTATCGTGGGCGCCGAACAAACCTATATGGCCACTACCGGCGTTCCCTACACCGAAGGCGAAGTGAACGTTCCCGGCTATGTATCTGCTTCGGAAGAGGCTGTTGTCGCCTTGCGCGAAAGCCTTGAGGCTCAGGATGCTGCCCAAATCGCCGAGAAGGTTGCCGCCCTCAACGAGGCCGACCTCGACTACACTTATGAGCCCACTCCCGGCGCAATCTTCACGCTGAAAAACGTTGAAAGCGTCCGCGGTCATCTCTGCAACACCAATGGACAGGCAACCTCAACCGCCGGCGCCCAGCACCGCGAGTTCGACGGCTCTAAGGACTTCCAGTTCACCTTCGTGAAGGTTGGCGACAATACCTATCTCTACAACCTTGGCGCCGAGAAGTTCATGAACGCCTTCGGCGCAAAGACTGACCATACCGACGAAAACATGAATAAGCGCACGGCCTACACCTGGTGTTTCAGCAACGTTCCGACGGCTGTTCGCGAAATAATTGTTTACGCTTCCTCAACCCCTCACTCAATCGCCATTCTCGGCGGCGTGACCTCCGGCACTGCCGACGGCTTCACCGGCACTCACGAAGGCGGTATCACGATGATTAACGGCTCTGAGCGCAACCTGCTCGTATGCGTGGGCGTTTCAAATCGCGGCGACGGCACCGGACTCTTTGCCGAATATGTAGGCAAACTCTCTGACGACGCTCTCAGCAGCCTCGTTTCCGAGGTTGAAACCACTCTGGCAGCCGTGCCCGAAGTGCCTGCCGAATTTGACAACATCAAGGGCGTCGTCAACCATCTCGCCGAAGAGGCCCACGCCGAACTCTCGACCGTAGTCAACGGTGGCGGCCACGACCATGTCAACTACCTCGTTGAAAACGGTAAACGCCAGGGCTTCGACTCCGAGAAGGTCTATAACCTCTTTGTTGGCGACCAGGCCTATAAATTCAGCGAAGAAAGCAACGACTTCGTACTCGACGAGTTCAACCCCGAAGTAGCCGCCTTCAACTTCAAGGTGACCAAGGGCTCTCCCGTGGCTACCGCCTCTGACATTATGTTTGACGGCGAAGACCTCTACACCTTCTCCCACAAGGTTGACGGCGTAGACAAGGCCCTGACCATCAACGGCGACACTCAGCACGCTCTCGACCTCAGCGAAATCGGCAAGGTTAAGATTGGCGACCAAGCCTTCGTAGTCAAGGAGGGTGTCGGTGCAGCCGAAACCACTACCGAAATCCGCGAAATCGGAGTCAGCAACGGCGTCGATTCGATGTATGACCTGCAGGGGCGCAAGTTGGTTGCTCCCGTGAAGGGCATCAACATCATCAACGGTAAAAAAGTGCTTTTATAATAAGAAGCCTCTCTCCTCTTTTATGCGCAAAAGTCGCTGGCCCTTGGCGGGTCGGCGGCTTTTTTTTATATTATTTTTTTGGGAAAAAATTTGCGGAGGAGGGAAAATTTTGCTATATTTGCAAGCGACTCTCCTAACCCTTAAATCGCTAAATGATTGACATCCAACTAATTACCCCCCCCCATTTATTCCCAATGGGCAGGCTTCAGCCTGCTCACGATAATCTCTTGCCTTAAACTCAACGAGGGCTACTGACCTGCAATAACGCGGGCCCGTAGCCCTTTACGCGTATATAAAAACCATTAATTAACACCAATAAAAACAAACACAATGAAAAAAGCACTACTTATCTCAGCGCTCGCCCTGACCGCTATGGCCCCTGCGCAGGCCAAGCAGGTGACGCTTGAAACGGGTAAATATCCCGTTCCCGTAGAGCGCCGTGTCCCCTGGACCATCATTTCGGGTACTGACTGCAGCAACCCCTCGATGGAAGGCACGGACACCGGCGGCATCGACAAGTTGATCGACCGCAATCCGATCACCTACTGGCATACCAACTACAACGAGTGTGATGCCAACGACCCCACCCACAATCACTGGTTTTTTATTGACCGTGGCATCGGTGCATCAAACGTGCCGTTCGATATGCTCTCGATTCAGCAGCGTGTAACCGATCAGGGTTGGAACGGCGCTGTGACCGAGGCAGACATCTATGTGACCGATGATTATATCGGCCTGATTGGCGGCACCGATAATAAGGAGCAGGACGATCTGGCTATTTCTCATTTTATCAGAAAGAACCCCACTCCGACCACTACTATTCATCTTGACGAGAACACGCCGGAGGCTCAACTCTTTGATTTTGACAGCGAGGAGCCCCAGACCGGCCGTTTCCTCCTCTTCATTGTCAAGCATGCAGTTAATCCGGACATGGATCCCACCCAGTATCCGGAAGACAAGTATGCATGTCTTGCCGAGTTCAACCTCTTCTCTCCCGGCTATGTTGAGGCTCCCGCCGCAAACTCAATTGGCGAGGAAAACCCCGTTAATGCAGTTGCCGCTTCCACTCATACGGCTTCGCTGACTTTCTCGGATAGTTTTACTGAGAATATTCGCTTTTCTCCCTTCCTTCAGAGCGATAAAAACCCTTATGTAAAGGAAGCCGGCCTCAACTGGCTTGACTATGACAAGACTTACTTCGACATCACCCCGCTGATGACCATCAGCGTTGCCGACAATCACGCAATCGAAATCAATGCAACCGGCGTCGGCTCAAATATGTATAAGGCTCTGTTTGTTGACTTTGACCAAAAAGGCAGTTTCGATGAGGCCGACCTCGTACATGCCACCACCGAAGCCGGTAGCGTCGACGGCCTTTTCGAGGCAAACCTCGACGTTGATGTCGACGACTACAAGAAGGTTTATCGCGCCCGCTATATCGTTGACAGCGAGGCAATCACCTCGCCCACTCCCCGTGAAGGCATCGGCGCCGCCGGCGGTATCGTTGTTGACTTTATGGTAACCATCGAAGAGCCGGTAACATTTACCATTAACTACTACCTGGACGGAGTTAAGGTGAAAACCGTTGATAATGTCAACGGATTTGCCAACGAGCCCTTCACCCGTGTAACCCCCGACTTCTTCGACGCCGATGTGGTTGCCGTTGCTCCTGACCCCGACAACTTCGAAGCAGGCGAAACTCCTTCAATTGACATCAATCTTCGCCTTCTGACCCTCCCGTTTGCCTACACAACCGGTGAAGTAACCTCCAACGAGGACTTTGAGAATCTCAAGTGGCAGGCCGTTCAAATCGCCTTCGACAGTAAAGGTCAAAAACTTACTTGGACCTACAACGCCACCGATAAGACTGTGACTTTCCCGGCTCAGGCTGCGTCTATCGGTAGGACTGAAATTTATCATGAAACCCAACTTTGGGCTTTTGTCGGCGATATCTTCAATGGCTTCAAGATTTACAATAAAGCGGCCGGTCGAGAAGAATGGCTCTACAAAGACAATGCGGCAACCCCTAATGGCCAGGTAAAAATGGGCACGGCTGAAAATAACCTCTGGATGCCCTATGTTGTCCGCGCCTCAGATAACGAAAATGCACAACCGGCTGCTAACCGTCCGTCGTCTACTTACTGCCTGATTCGCAACACAGTAGACGGTACAGGCAAAAAGTTTATCAACGGTCAGACGACTTTGCAGTTCTGGAACAATTGGTCTGACCAAAACTCAACGTGCTGGTTCGTTCAGGTTGCTGACCCCGTTATTGAATATGCTCGTGCTCTTATCGAACTCCCGTCAAATGTAATTGGAACGTTATCCGGCGGCGACGTAGATGCTCTTATCTCTGCAACCGAGGAGACAGTCGTCAACAATAACAGTTTTGACGCGGCTGAAAAACTCTTAGCCGAGATCCAAAAATATATCAGTGGGTCTTCATCAACTCCTATGGATGCATCTAAGTGGTATCGCATGGAAAACTATCTGAATTCCGGAACCTTTATGTGCAGCGGAAAGGACGATAATTCTAATTGTTTTGGTGGCGAAGTAAGCCATAAGACAAACTATAATACCGTCTTTAAGTTCGTCCCGGTTGAGGGTAAAGACCGCTACTATCTGCTGTCGCAGGGTTATTACTTGGGCACTTGCCGTAAGAGCGCGGATGTTCAGCAAATTAAGCCGGAAAACGTTACGACGAATAATCGCGGCGAATATAGTCTCATCGAGCAGATGCCGGGCCTTTTTGCTATTAAAGATGAAACCGGCGCAGAATATGCTCACCTGCACCAGAACGCAGCCAATAAGATCGTGGGTTGGTTACCGTCTGCAGAGAATTCTCAATGGTATATAACTCTTGCTGAGGATTTCAACATGAATCTGCCCGAAACGAAAGTTCCCGGCATGGGCAACGTCGGCTTCGGTTACTTCCCCTTCCCCGTAAGTTCGGCCGACTCCGGCACCAAACTCTACACTATCGAGCCCACAACCGCTAAGGAAACCGGCGCAGACGTGGTTACCTATAAGGAAGTTACTTCTGTTCCCGCCGAAACCGCCTTTATGGTTGCTAACGAAGAACTGACCACCGTAACCCTGCAGATTGACGCCACCACTTCGGCCGCCCGACTCGCTCCCGCGCTCTATTATGACGCAGAGGCTCCGGCTAAGTTCGCTGACGGCACCTTCCGCCAGAAGAACGCCGAAGCAGGCGACTTTGTCATTGACAACACCGGCGATGTGCTCTCGTTCAAGAAAGTAGCCGAAGAGACTCCCGTTGCGGGCAACTACATCTATCTCCCCGCAGCCAACGTAGCCTCCACGGCCGACGCACTGCCCTTCACTGACCCGAAGGACACCACCACCGGCATTAGCGAGGTTTCTGTTGAACAGTCTGCCGCCGTCAAGGCTATCTACGACCTGCAGGGACGCAAGTTGGCCGCTCCCGTGAAGGGCATCAACATCATCAACGGCAAAAAAGTGCTTTTGAAATAAACCCCTCCCCCCTTCCACCCAAAAAGTCGTTGGCCCCCCGGCCAACGACTTTTTGCTTTCCATCAGAACCTAAGGGGACTCCCGCTCCATACTTTTTTACGTGCGAAAGTTTGCTGTTTTCGAGAAAAAGTCGTAACTTTGCGAAAACTAAAGAGCCAAATAATGAATCCGATAAGAAAAAAAACGTCGACGTTGCGCTCCATTTTCGGGAAAGAGAATGGCTCTGCCCCGTGTGTAGGTCATCAAAACATCGAACTTAGGCCCATAACGCAGGCAGAACGTCAGCAGTTGCGTATACCTTCTTACCACTATCTCCTTCCATGATACACCAAACTTACTATAAACCTAAATTGATAATGCGAAGTAAGGATAAAACCTCATTTCGCATTATTGATTTATGGACGTTTAAATCAACCAGAAGCAACAAACGATACATAGTAGAAGTAGAAGGGTTTGAAAATGAATTTTATGGAATTAAGTTCTATTGGAAGGGAGTCGAAAAGAGTGTTAACCGCTATTCGTTATTAACCAACGATTTCGAACCGCGTACTATTATCCGCTCCTGTATTGAAATTATGTTGGAGTATTACCGCAAAAATCCTCTGGTCTCATTCGGTTTTGTTGCAGCGCGTGACCTTGAAAAGGACATTAAAGGAAAAAAACTTGACTTAGATAAAGGGAGTCGTAGATTTCGCTTTTATCAGCGGATGATGATTAACTTATTTGGTCCCGAAACTTTCTTGCAGGCTGCCGATACTACGAATACCATATACTTGATGATCAATATGAAAACCTTGACATCCGGGGTCATAACAATACAAGATATAGAAAATCGACTAAATCAAACATACGAAGGGGGCTTCATCATAGATGAGAGTTCCCGGTTTTAACCATCTTCCATTATTTGCCAATGGCGCCGTTCGGCGAACGACGCCTCCATAGCCGCCAAGACCGGGAGGTGAGCCGCTCCGCCGGCGCACCACTTTCGCGACCTTTTGGCGACCGGACTTGCGACCCACTGGTTCGTTTGGGGACAAACGAACCTCCCCAATGGATAAATGCAAAAAGCGAAGGCGGGGGCCTTCGCTTTTTTGTGGGGGAGAGTGGGGGGGACGTTTATTTTGCGGCTTCGGCCTCGGCCTGGCGAATCATCTCTTCGTTGGCGGAGATGAAGATTTCGACGCGGCGATTCTGGGCGCGGCCTTCGGCGGTTTCGTTAGAGGCTACGTAGTCAGTCATCGGGCGGCCCTGGGCGCTGATACGGTTAGCGGAGATTCCGCACTTTTCGAGGTAGGTGCGCACGGCGTCGGCGCGGCCGGTGCTGACTTTCTCGTTAGCGGCCATTGAGCCGGTGTTGTCAGTGAAGCCATAGACCTGCACGTTGGTTTCGGGGTTGCGCTCAAGCGACATGGCAAATTCGCTCAGGTCGGTGCGGGCCTGGGTCGAGAGGGTGGTGCCATTGGTGGGGAAGAGGATTCCGCCGTCGAAGGTCACGCGGATAGCCTTGAGGCCGTTTGCGTCGGTTGCTTCTTCAACCTTGGCGTTCTCGATGCGGCGGAGTTCTTCGGCCTGCTTGTCCATCTTGCGGCCAATCAGGGCACCTGCGCCGGCGCCGACGGCTGCACCGACGGCTGCGCCGATTCCGGCTCCCTTGCCGCCACCGATGAGGGCACCTACGCCGGCACCGAGGGCTCCGGCACCACCGGCGCCGATAAGAGCGCCCTTGCCGGTATTGTTCATTCCGCAGCCACTCAGGAGGATAGTGCTGCTAAGGAGGCATACGCCAAGAATTTTGGTCAGTTTTTTCATCCTTTTTTTGAGTTTGGTTTTTAAAAATTTTGCAGCAAAGTTACGCTAAATATCGCATAATCCAAATTATTTTCGTAAGTTTGCATTGTTTTAACACATTTTTATGAATATAGGAGGTATTTCTGACAGTATAAGCAAACGGTCGGGAGGCCTGATTTGGGTCCATCTGGCCGCAATCGTTGCCGTGACGGCATGGGGCGTCTCGTTTATCAACACGAAAGTGTTGATGGACTGCGGTTTCACCCCCGTTGAGGTCTTTCTCTACCGCTGTCTGATTGCCTACCTTCTGCTGCTTTGTTTCAGTTATAAGCACATTAAGTCGCATAATGTTCGCCACGAACTGCTTTTTTTGCTCTGCGGCCTCTGCGGCGGGTCAATCTACTTTGTGGCGGAAAATACGGCGCTTATCTACACGTCGACAACCAACGTATCGCTCATCACGTCGACCTCGCCGCTGATCAACGCCCTGCTGGTGGGCCTGATGTATCGCGAGGAGCGGCCCAACCGCGGGCTCGTCATCGGCTCCTGCATCGCAATGGCGGGAGTGACTATGGTGGTGCTCGGTGGCGCGCAGGGGGGCTCCCATTCGGCCGCGGCCGAGGAGAGCGCCGTCGGGGGCGGCATCTTGGGCGATGCGCTGTCGCTGATGGCGGCCGTCTGCTGGAGTATCTACGCCCTGGTGCTCCGCAAACTCAATCCGTTCTATTCGGCAATCACCATTACGCGCAAAACCTTTTTCTACGGCCTGCTGACCGCGTTGCCTTTTATGTTGCTGGAGCCGTCGAACCTCACGTCCTCGACATTCCTGCAGACCAAAGTCTGGACCAACTTGCTGATGCTCTCGGTTTTCTCCTCCTCGCTCGCCTTCGTGATCTGGGCGTGGGTCATTGGCCGCATCGGCGCCGTCAAGGCGGGCAACTATCTCTATTTCCAACCGATAGTGACCCTGATTTTCTCGGCCATAGTGCTTAACGAAACCGTAGGGATTCTCGGAATTGCCGGTTGCATAATCACCATTGCGGGCGTCTATGCGGGCGAAAAACTGAGCCTGCGCCAGCGTCTGCTCCACCATTAAACCCCTCTATGTTTGACTCTCTATGGAATGGGATAAACTGATTTCCGACAAGCGCTTCGGCCTTGAACACTACCATAACCGGCGGGGAGGCACCCGCTCCGACTTTCAGCGCGACTATGACCGCCTGGTCTTCTCCTCGCCGTTTCGCCGCCTGCAGAACAAGACTCAGGTATTCCCGCTTCCGGGAAGCATCTTCGTCCATAACCGGTTGACCCACAGTATGGAGGTGGCCTGCGTGGGGCGCTCAATCGCGCGCGAGGTCGTAACGGCCCTGCTCCCGAAGTATGCGGCCGAACCGTGGGTCATGAAACTCCACGACGTGCCCGACATTGTTGCCGCCGCCTGTCTGGCCCACGACCTGGGCAATCCCCCCTTTGGCCATAGCGGCGAAAAGGCAATCTCCACCTTCTTCAGCGAAGGCGCCGGAAAGGCCTTGCGCGACAGCCTGACGCCCGAGCAGTGGAGCGACCTGATTAACTTCGAGGGCAACGCCAACTCCTTTCGCCAGTTGACCCATCAGTTCAAGGGCCGTCGCCCCGGCGGCTTCGCAATGACCTACTCGATGCTCGCCTCCATCGTCAAGTATCCCTATGAGAGCCGCGTCAGCCCCAAGGCCAACAAATTCGGCTTTTTCTGTACCGAGGCCGAAAGTTATCAGCGCATTGCCGACGAACTCGGAATTCCGCGCCTCCCGGGCCCCGGGCTCGCCTATGCGCGCCACCCGCTTGTCTATCTCGTGGAGGCTGCTGACGATATCTGCTATGAGGTTATGGACATTGAGGACGCCCACAAACTCAAAATCCTCAGCCACGACGAAGTGCGCCGCCTCCTTCTGGGCTTCTTCGACGAGCCCGACCGCGAGCATATGCTTGAAGTGATGGCGAAAATCGAGGACCCCAACGAGCAGGTCGGCTATATGCGGTCGTGCGTCATAGGTCATCTGGTGGCCTGCTGTGCCGAGGCATTCGTGGCCAACGAGGAGGCGATTCTTCGCGGCGAGTTCGAAGACCCGCTGCTGGCCAGGATTCGCCCTGCCGTCCGCGAGGCCTACGAAGAGTGCAGCCGCACCTCCTGGGACAAGATTTATCGCGCGCCCGAGGTCGTTGACATCGAACTGGCCGGCAACCGGATTGTCACCTTCCTGCTCGAAAAACTGATCCACGCCGTCTGTTTCCCCTCCCAGAACTATTCGCGCCTGCTCCTGAGCAAGGTCCCTCAGCAATATGACGTCAATTCGCCCGACCTCTTCACGAAGGTTCAGGCGGCCGTTGACCATGTGGCGTCGATGACCGACGTCTACGCCCTCGACCTCTACCGGCGCCTGAACGGAATGTCACTCCCCGCTGTTTAATTGCCCGATATGAAAAGACTCCTTCTATATATTATAGGTGTGCTGGCCGCCCTCACAGCCTTCGCCACTACCTACTCTGTCGACGAGATTCCGAACGTCCACGTTCAGGATCGCACGCGCTTCGTCTCCAACCCCGACGGGATTCTCTCGCCCGCGGCCGAGTCTCGCCTCAACTCTACGCTCCGCCAACTCAGCGACTCGACTACGGCAGAGTTCGCCGTGGTTGCCGTCGACGATATCGACTCCGACATCGACGAGTTTGCCACCGACCTTTTCCGCCGGTGGGGCATCGGCAAGAAGGACACCAACAATGGCCTGCTCCTGCTGATTGCCAAGGACCAGCGCAAGGTCACCTTCCGCACCGGCGGCGGAATGGAGGGCTTGCTCCCCGACGGGCTCCTCGGCTCGCTGATTCGCAAGGAGATTGCCCCGCGCTTTCGCGAAGAGGATTATGACGGGGGCGTCGAAGCAGCCGTTGACAATATCAACTCCATTCTCCGCTATCCTCAGGCCCGCGACGAAATTTTCAGCCGATATGCCAACGATGCCCGTACAGACAATAGCAGCGACGAATTTTTCGACTTCTACCTCAAACTCTGCGCCCTCCTGGCCCTGATTGCCGTAGGGATGCTTTGCTATCAACTTTTCCGCTCGCGCAAGGCCGACCGTCTCGACCGCTATCGGGCCGTCAACTCAATCTACCCGGCGGTGATGTTCATGTCGTTCGTGACCCTCGGAATGGGCCTGGTTGCGCTCATCCCGCTGCTGATTATCCGCCACAGGCTGCGTCGCGGGCCCCATTATTGTCCTAAGTGCCATACGCGCATGAGGCTGATGGACGAGGTGCACGACAATGACTTCCTGACCCACGCTCAAGACCTCGAAGAGCAAGTCGGCTCGATTGACTATGATGTTTGGGTCTGCCCGAACGACGGCGAAACGGAGATTATTCCCTATCTTCAGCGTTCGTCGGCTTTCAAGGAGTGTCCGGTCTGCCATGCCCATACCTATCGCGTTGTCAGTGACCGGATTGTGCTCCGCCCGACGACCCGCTCGGAGGGCATAAGGCGCATAACCCGCCGCTGCCTCAACTGCGGGCATGAGGACGATGAGAACCAAAAGATTCCGCGCAAGGTGCCTCCCGTTGTGATTGTCCCCTCCGGCGGAGGCGGCGGAGGCGGCGGTTTCTCGGGCGGCTCGTTTGGCGGCGGCTTCACCGGAGGCGGCGGCGCTACCGGCGGGTGGTAGGGGAGAAATACAGAATACAGAATACAAAATACAAAATTGAAAATTCTGATTTCTCTGATTTCTCTGATTCCTCTGATTCCGCTGATTTCTCCCTCAATTTTTCAAAAAAATTTCACAAATATTTGCGAATTTGAGAAAAGTTTGATAAATTTGCGACTAATTACGGGGCGTTCCGCGCTCTTTAATCTACCTTAAACTAACGAAAACTTCATAATTAACCAATATTTAATCACTTTAATCTCAGCAATTTACTAAGATGGAAGCTAACAACTCCACTGCCCCCGCAAAGGGCCACGCCCCCGTTAAGTCTAACGTTTCCGGCGTTAAGAACGCATTCCTGGTAATCATCGCTTGCTTCGTTGTTGCCGTTTGCGCATTCCTTTTCTTCTTCGGTGCCCCCAGCCACTTTGACTATGAGGGCGAACCCGGTGCTTCAATGTGGTGGTTCGAAGGTGAATATCACCCCAACGACCTTATCGGCACTATCTTCAAGGGTGGTATCATCGTGCCTATCCTTCAGACCCTGTTCCTGACCGTTATCGTGCTCTCTGTTGAACGTTACATCGCTCTGAGCAGCGCCAAGGGTAAAGGCAACATCACCAAGTTCGTTGCCGGCGTTAAGGACAAACTCCAAAAGAACGACATCGCCGGTGCCCTCGAACTCTGCAAGACTCAGAAGGGTTCAGTTGCTGCCGTTGTTAGCGCCGCTCTTATCCGCTACGAGGAAATGGACAAGAACACCGTCCTGACCAAAGAACAGAAAGTGCAGACCCTCCAGA
>CAYUGU010000051.1:4452-15017 GCA_964444345.1 uncultured Bacteroides sp. | reverse complement strand
CTGGGAAATCTATCGCGACACGCTCATCGAGCAGGCCGAGCAGGGCGTCGACTACTTCACGATTCACGCCGGAGCCCTCCGCGCGCACGCCGACCTTATTTCCGAGCGCCTGACGGGCATCGTCAGTCGCGGCGGCTCAATCATGACCCGCTGGGCCGTGATTCACAATCAGGAGAACTTCCTTTACACCCATTTCGAAGAAATTTGCGAGATTTTGGCGCGTTACGACGTTGCCGTTTCGCTCGGCGACGGTCTCCGCCCGGGGTCGATTCATGACGCCAACGACCGCTCGCAGTTTATGGAACTCGACGTGCTCGGCGAACTGACCGAGATTGCGTGGGCCCACGGCGTGCAGGTGCTGATTGAAGGCCCGGGCCACGTACCCATGCACAAAATCCGCGAGAATATGGACCGCCAGATTGAAAAATGTCATGCCGCTCCCTTCTATACCCTCGGCCCGCTGACAACCGATATTGCCCCCGGCTATGACCATATCACCTCGGCCATCGGCGCCGCCAACATCGCCGCCATGGGCACGGCCATGATTTGCTACGTGACCCCCAAGGAGCACCTCGCCCTGCCGAATCTCGACGACGTGCGCGCCGGAGTCATCACCTATAAGATTGCCGCCCACGCCGCCGACCTCGCCAAGGGTCATCCCGGCGCTCAGGTGCGCGATGACGCCCTCAGCCGCGCCCGCTTCGAGTTCCGCTGGAAGGACCAGTTCAACCTGAGCCTCGACCCCGAACTCGCCAAGCGCTACTACGTTGAATCTCATAAGGATGACGACCATTTCTGCACCATGTGCGGCCCCAACTTCTGCGCTATGCGTATCAGCGCCGCCACGGCCGAATCATGCAAATAAGTCAAACCATGTTCAACGACGAACTTCAAAACTATGACTGGGACGCCACGACGGCGGCTATCGCCTCAAAGACGGCTGCCGACGTGGAGCGCGCCCTGGGTCGCGACCGCCTGAGCGTTGACGATTTTATGGCGCTCATCTCGCCTGCTGCCGTGCCCTATCTGGAGCAGATGGCTCGGAAAAGCCGGCGCATCACGCGCGAACGCTTCGGCAAGACAATCTCCATGTACATCCCGATGTACGTCTCCAACGCCTGCACCAACCATTGCGTCTACTGCGGGTTTAATCATCATAACCCGCTGGCGCGCGTAACCCTCACTCAGGAGCAGGTCAAGGCCGAATGTGAGGCAATTCGCCGCCTTGGGCCTTTCGAGAACCTGCTGATTGTCAGCGGCGAGTTCCCGACTCTGAACGGCCCCGACTATCTGGAGCAGGTGCTCCGCACTTGTCGCCCTTACTTCCATAATCTGACCCTTGAGGTTATGCCGCTCAAGCAGCAGGCCTACGAGCGGCTGATTGAGAGCGGCCTCAACGGGGTTGTATGCTTCCAGGAGACCTACAATGAGAAGAACTATAAGCGGTATCATCCGCGCGGAATGAAGAGCGATTTCCGATGGCGAGTGAACGGCTTTGACCGTATGGGCGCCGCCGGGCTCCACAAAATCGGTATGGGGGTCTTGATAGGCCTCGAAGACTGGCGCACGGACGTGACCTACATGGCGCGTCATCTTCTCTACCTGCGGCGCAACTACTGGCGGACGCGCTTCTCGGTCAACTTCCCGCGAATGTGTCCGGCCGAGGGCGGCTATCAGCCCAAGGTAGTCATGACCGACAAGGAACTGGCGCAACTGACCTTCGCTTTCCGCCTGTTTGACCATGACGTCGACATCTCTTATTCGACGCGCGAGAAGCCTGAATTTCGCGCCAATATGATGCAATTGGGCGTAACCTCCATGAGCGCCGGCTCAAAGACCGAGCCGGGAGGCTACGTGTCGACTCCGGAGGCCCTGGAGCAGTTTGAGGTCAGCGACGACCGCTCGCCGCGAGCCGTCGCCGCCGAAATCTCAGCCCTTGGCTACGAGCCCGTCTGGAAAGACTGGGACCGAAGACTTGACTAAAATACAAAATACAGAATACAAAATACAAAATTAAATGCGATTGGGGAGGTCCGTTTGGGGACAAACGGACCTCCCCATCATGGGCGACGAGGACGTCGCCTTTCCTTGGGGCGCAAAAAAAATATGCGCCCCTTAAGGTTGTTAAGGGGCGCTTGAATGCGTTTATGGGCGGGTTTATTTTGCGAGCGATTCGCACTGGAGGCGGCGGCCTTCAGCGTTGACCGATGCGGCAAATTCGGGATAGTCGGTTTCGATAGTCTTGTAGACCTTGGCGGCGTCGCCCCATTTTTCCATAGCCATGAGGACTACGGCCTTCTTGTTGAGCAGGAAGGGAACGAGTTGGGGGTTCTTGTCGGCCTGCTTGATAGCCTTGTCGTAGGCCTTGACGGCGTCGGCATACTTATCGAGGTTGACCAGGCAGTCGCCTTTGAGCGAGAGGGCGGTAGCGCCGACAACATTGTCGGTAGCCTTATAGTCGCTGACATACTTGAGGGCTTCTTCATACTTGCCCTGACGGTAAAGAATGATTGCAGACTCAAGTTTGGCGCGGTTGCCGGCGGCGAAGCCATATTTGTCGGCAACGTTCTGATAGGCTTGGAGGGCCAGCGAATCGTTGTTTTCGAAGAGGGCAATGCGGTCAGCCTCGCCGATTGCGGCGTTGCCTTTTTCAACGGCGGGAGCGCGATAGCCGAAGATGTAGGCGATAGTGCCGATTACGATAATGGCAATCACGATAGAGGCCCACATCATTATGGAGCGTACTTTTTGGTCGTTCTTGACCTCGCCGGTTTCAGCGGGGAGGATAGGTTCTTTAATATCAGACATTTTTATGAATTGGGGTTTAAAAATGCAAAAGGTTAGCACATTAGTAGGCGCAAAGTTAAGAAATTTCTCCTCAACGAGCAAATTTTTGCGGTCTTTTTTGCTCCGGTGGCCTAACTTTGCGCCTATGGAACAGTTTGATTACAGTAAGGATTTTGAGAAGTGGGCCCTCGATTGCGTCAGGATACGCCATAAGTTGACGGGCCAAATGGTTGCGTGGGAACTCAATGCGCCTCAGCGCCGGGTGCTCGGGGTTATGGAGCGTCAGCGCCTTGCGGGGCGTCCTATCCGCCTGATTCTGTTGAAGGCGCGCCAATGGGGCGGCTCTACGCTGGTTTCTCTTTATATGGCGTGGATTCAACTCTATCATGCCGAGAATTGGCATTCGCTTATTTGCGCGCATTTCAAGGATGCGTCGACCACTATCCGCGGGCTCTACACGCAGTTGATTGATAATTATCCGGAGGGGCGGCTGCCGGAGGGGGTCAAGTTGGTGCCCTACGAGGGGCTGCGTTCGGTCAAGGTGCTGACCGGGCGCGGCTGCAGAATCTCCGTATGCTCGGCCGAAAATGTCGACGCGGCGCGCGGGGCCGACTATGCCATGGCCCATTTGAGCGAGGTCGCTTTCTGGGCCGACACCCCGGGAAAGAAGGCGTCGGACCTTGTCCGGGCAATCTGCGGCTCGGTTCCGCGCGTCCCGCTGAGTATGATAGTTATGGAAAGCACGGCCAATGGCGTCGGCAACTTTTTTCATCGCGAATGGGTTCGCGCGCAGGCGGGCGAGTCAGATAAGGAGGCGGTCTTCGTACCCTGGTTTGAGATTGAGATGTATAGCGAGCCGCTGGCGGTCGAGCCGGCGACCCTGCTGTCGCGGCTGACGCCCTACGAGCGCGAACTGATGGAGGCTCAGTCGCTTACTCTGGAGCAGATTAACTGGTATCATCAGAAGAGCCGCGAGTATTCATCGCACGAGCAGATGGCGGCGGAATATCCGTCGAACCCCACGGAGGCTTTTGCGGCGTCGGAGGTGAGCGTCTTTCCGTCGGCCTTCGTCGAGGCGTTGCGTCCGGGGGCGTCGGAACCGCTGATGAGGATGGATTTCGACCGCGAGCGTCGCAACTTCTTCGAGGCGCCGGGCGGTTGCCTGGAGGTTTGGTCGCAGCCGTGCAGCCTCGGCGAGAAGGGGGTCAGGACGCCTTATATAGTGTCGGTCGACGTGGGGGGCCGCTGGGCCGGAGCCGACTGGAGCGTTGTTGCGGTGTTTGACTGCCGGCAGGAGGGGCGTATGGAGTTGGCGGCACAATGGCGCGGCCACGTTGACCACGATATTCTGGGGCAGATAGCCGAGCGGATAGGGCGGATGTATCATGACGCGCTGCTCGTAATCGAGAGCAATACCCTCGAGAGCCAGTCGCTCGGGGTTCTGGAGCGCATCGCCGCGTCGCGCTATCGCAATCTCTATCAGCGCGTATGTCTTGACAGCGCGGGGCGTCCCAACGAGTTCCGCTATGGGTTTCATACCAACGTGGCCACGAAGTCGGCCGCAATTGCCGACCTGATGGCGATGATGCGCGACGGGTTGCTCACCGAGCGTTCGGCGGCAGCAATCGAGGAGTTGGCGGCCTATGCGCGGCGTCCCAACGGCTCAATGGGCGCGCCCGACGGGATGCACGACGACCTGGTTATGACGCGCGCCATCGCCGCCTACGCCCTGCGCCAACAACGGCGGAAAATACAAAATTAAAATACAAAATACAGAATACAAAATACAAAATTAAAATACAAAATACAGAATACAAAATGATTGAGAATTAAAAAATTTTGTATTTTAATGTATTTTGTATTTCTAATGTATTTTTTTCTGTATTTTAATTTGTGATTACCAGTCGGACGGGGGTGTCGTGGGGCTCGACGGGGAGTTCGTCGACCAACTGAAAGTCGTAGCCCACTCCGATAGTCATTGCGCGGGTGGTGGCCAGCAGGCGGTCGTAGAAGCCCTTGCCGCGGCCAAGGCGGTTGCCCCGGCGGTCAAAGGCCACTCCCGGCACGATTATCAGTTCCATGGTTGCCGGGTCGACCGGAGTGCCCTCTGTGGGCTCCTCGATATGGAATGCGCCGAGGCGCAGGGAGGTGCGCTCATAGGGGAGCAACTCAAGGTTTACGCCGTTGACCCTCGGGAGGAAAAACTGCTTGCGCGTATGCCATTTGTCGAGGAACTCAAGGGTCGAGAGTTCGTCGGGGAGCGAATGGTAAATCAGGATGCGCTCGGCGAGGATGAAGGCTGGCGTCTGCTCCAGGGTTTCGAAGACGGCTCGGGCTGCTTCGCGGCGCTCCGCCTCCGTTATCAGTTGTTTGCGGTTTTTGATTCGCCGCCGAATTTCGTGTTTGTCCATAGACGGGAGAGATTGTTTTATGGATAAGAGAGTGAATTGTTATTTTTTGTCCTTAAGCGATTCGAGGGCTCGCTGCACGGCGTTATCGCGCGTATTGCTTATTTCATAATAGGCGGCGGCGCCGAGGGCGTCGCGTGCAATGAGTGCCTTCAGGTTGTTAACAAGCAGCGGGCGCGAATTGTTGATGTAGTACCAGCGGGCCGGGACGCCGTTGGAGGCCGCATAGGCGGCAAAGTCGGCAATCAACTGGCCGTCGGAGGGGAGGGTGGCGATTACTTCGTCGGCCGAGTTGACGCCGTCAAATTCGGCTCGGTGGGCGTCGGCATATTCGAAGGCGAAGCGGTGGATGAGTCCGGCGTTGTAGACCTGAGTGACATAGGAGTTCATGTTGGCCGTATCGGTCGGGACGAAGATGTCGGGCATGATTCCGCCGCCGCCATAGACTTCGCGGCCCGAGGCGGTATGGAACAGGAGCGACTTGTCGGGTTTGACGGAGTCGGCGCTGAAGGCCTCGCCCGAGAGGAAGCGGTCATAGACTTCGAGTTGATAGTTGTCGATGTCGCCCTTCTTGAAGGGTTTCTGGATGCAGCGGCCCGAGGGGGTATAGTAGCGGGCGGTGGTCACGCGGATGGCTGAGCCGTCGCTCAGGTCGTGTTGTTTCTGCACGAGGCCTTTGCCGAACGAGCGGCGGCCTACGATGGTTGCGCGGTCATTGTCCTGCATGGCGCCGGCCACAATTTCGGAGGCCGAGGCCGAGAACTCGTCGAGCAGAATCGTCAGCGGCTCGTTCTTGAACGTTCCGGTTCCGTCGGCGCGCACCTCGCTTTCGAGTACTCCGTCGCGTCCGCGGGTGCTGACAATGCCCTGGCCGGCCTGGAGAAATTCGTTGGCCATACGGATAGCCACGTCAAGATAGCCCCCGGAGTTTCCCCTGAGGTCAATGATGAACTTCTTGGCTCCGTCGGCCTTGAGCATCATCATCTCTGTGAAAAATTCGCGGAAGGTGTTGCGTCCGAACTTGTTGACCTTGATGTAGCCCACTCCGGGCTCTATCAGGTAGGAGGCGTCGATTGAGGTCACGGGGATGTCGCCGCGCGTAACATTATAGGAGAGGAGGCTCGGGGAGCCGGCGCGTTTGATTCCGAGTTTGACAATGGAGTCCTTGGGGCCTCGGAGAATCTTCAGCACGTCGTCCTGCTTGATTTTCACTCCCGCAATGACCGAGTCGTTGACGGAGACAATGCGGTCGCCCGCCTGCAGGCCTATTTTCTCGCTGGGGCCTCCGGAGATTACTTCGAGAATCGTGACCGTATCGTTCATCATCTGAAACTGGATGCCTATGCCGCTGAACGAGCCTTCGAGTTCGGAGTTGACCTCGTCGAAGTCTTCGGCGGGGATATAGGCCGTATGGGGGTCGAGGTTGGCCAGCAGTGAGGGGATGGACTCGTCGAGGAGCGAGTCGAGGTTGACGCGGTCAACGTATTCGTCTTCGATGAGTTCGAGGATTTCGCCGAGTTTCTGCGCGCCCGCGTTCCTTATTATACGTTTACCCGGGAGGTGATTTCCAAGAATCAGACCGATCACCAGGGCGGCGACCACCATCAGGGGGACGCCTATTGACTTGAGGTTTTTCATTTGAGGTCTTCAATCAGTGTTACTTCAATGCCGGCGCGGCGCAGAAGGTCGATGCCGTCGGTCAGCCGGTAGGTCTCGTTATAGACAACGCGGCGAATGCCCGACTGGATAATCAGTTTTGCGCACTCCATGCAGGGGGAGGCGGTCACGTAGAGCGTGGCGCCGTTGGAGGAGTTGTTTGAGCGGGCCACTTTCGTAATGGCGTTTGCTTCGGCGTGGAGCACGTAGGTCTTGGTGTGTCCTTCGGCGTCTTCACAGATGTTTTCGAATCCGGAGGGGGTACCGTTAAATCCGTCGGAGATAATCATAGAGTCGCGCACGATGATAGCGCCCACCTTTCGGCGCTCGCAATAGGAGTTTTCGGCCCATATGCGGGCCATGCGCAAATATCGCTTGTCAAGTACTAATTGTTTTTGCTCGGAGTTGGTTTCCATAAGGGGCGAAAAATCATGATTTTTGTGATGCAAAGGTAAGAAAAAGGTGCGAAAATCAAAATTTAACATTTTTTAAGTAATAGATTTGTAACATTTGTAATACGCTGATAATTAAGAATATAAGTAAGGTCGTTACAAGTGTTGCAACATCGTGTAACAGCGTTTGTAACAAAAATAGTGCTGTAACAAGTATGTTTAACTCGCTGACTATCAATATATATATGTTACAAAATGAATAAAAATGAAAAATATTTCAAAAAAATATGCAAAATTTTTTGGATTTCAAAAAAGTTTGTATATTTGCACTGTCAAACGACGAAAGTCTGAGACAAACAAACTCAAAAACTAATGCTCAACTAAAAATAAAAACTCTTTAAAACTTCAACATTATGGCAAACTCAGCAATCCAAAACAAACTCATGGAACTCCAAAGCAACCTCCTCAACTTCGCTTATATGCTCACGAGCAACCGCGACGATGCTTATGACCTCCTGCAGGACACCACCATCAAGGTTCTCGAAAACGAAGATAAGTTTGCTGAGAACGTGAACTTCAAGGGATGGGTCTTCACCATCATGCGCAACATCTTCATCAACAACTACCGTCGCGTAGTTCGCAGCGCTACCGTAATCGACCAGACCGAAGACCTCTACCACCTCAACGCTTCGCAGGATTCCGGCATCGACTCAGTCGAGGGCTCCTACAGCGCCAACGAAATCATGGCCGCCATCAACTCGTTCTCCGACGACTACCGCATCCCCTTCTCTATGCACGTTGAAGGTTACAAGTACAACGAAATCGCCGAAAAGATGAACCTCCCCCTCGGCACTATCAAGAGCCGCATCTTCTTCGCTCGCCAGAAACTCCAGGAAATGCTCGTTGACTATCGCTACTAATCCCTTTGGACGCTGATTTGCCTGACATAAGTAAATCATTCTCCCTCTCCATAAAGCCCGGCCTCTCAGCCGGGCTTTTTTATGTTTCCGCAAATTTTCGTAACTTTGCGGAAGTAACTTTTATTTATGCCTTCGATGAGAAAAATCCTTTCGCTTCTGCTTTTTGCGCTTTGCGCCTTCGGGGCTGCGGCCCGTGTCCGGACCGGCGTTGAAATGCTCCGCGCCGACTCTTTCCGCCCGCTGCAGGGCAAGCGCGTCGGCCTGCTGACCAACCCCACCGGCATCGACGCCGACCTCAACTCGACCGTCGATATTCTCCATGCGGCTCCGGGGGTCAACCTCGTGGCCCTCTTCGCGCCCGAACATGGCGTGCGGGGCGACGTTGCCGCCGGCGCTAATGTGGCAAACCAAAAAGATGCTCGCACCGGCCTGCGCGTCTACTCGCTCTATGGCTCGATGAAGAAGCCCACGGCCGAGATGCTCCGCGGAATCGACGTGCTGGTCTACGATATTCAGGATATCGGTTGCCGCTCCTACACGTTTATTTCCACTATGGGGCGCGCAATGGAGGCATGCGCCGAGCAGGGGGTCGAGTTTATGGTTCTTGACCGGCCTAACCCGCTGGGAGGCAATAGGGTGGAGGGCCCGCTGACTGTCGAGCCCGACTGCCGCAGTTTTGTCAGCCAATACACAATCCCCTACGTCTACGGGCTCACCTGCGGCGAACTTGCCCTCTGGATCAACAAGACGCAACTCGGCGGGGAATGCCGCCTAAAGGTTATAAAAATGGAGGGCTGGGAGCGCTCCATGACCTTCGACCGAACCGGATTGCCGTGGGTCCCCACTTCGCCCAATATCCCTACGGCCGAAACCGCCCTCTTCTATCCCGCCACGGGAATTATGGGCGAACTCGGCTCGGTCAGCATCGGCGCAAACTATACGATGCCCTTCCGTGTGGCCGTCGGCGAAACGATTGACGCACTGAAACTTACCGACGCGCTCAATTCACTCAACCTTCCCGGCGTGCGTTTCCGCCCGGTCTATCTCCAGCCCGGCGGCAAGCGCCAACAGGGCGTGCAGGTCTATCTCCTTGAACCTGAAAAGGCGAATCTCACGGCCATTCAGTTCCATATTCTGCGCGCCCTTATCTCCCTCGGCCATAAGCCTTTTGAGGTTCCCGCCGCCCGCCTCAGCATGTTCGACAAGGTCGCCGGCTCAAAATCCTTGCGTCAGACCCTCGCCAACCCCTCAAAACCGCTTCCCGCCTACGACCCCACCGCCTGGAAAGCCCAAGCCCCGAAACTCTACAAATAAGGCGGTTTTTTACAAGGATGTCAAAAAGGTGTTACAAACCAAATACACCGCAAACCAACCCGAACCCTCCCTTGTTAGGCTTGTGAAGTTCGCCAAGAGCGAACATTCCTCGCCGAATAATAGACCAATAATTTGAAGTAAGTAAAGAGAAAAAATAGTTTCGAGCAGAAGGGACGGACCGTGAGGCCCGCCCCTTCCATCCATTTTGAGGGTATTTATTTATCTAATCACAGTCTTTTGGGTTTTAGTGCCTTGTCGTATAATGTAGATTCCTTTAGGAAGGTCGCTGGGGTTAGCGAGGATCTTAACTCCCTTTAGGGTAAAGATCTCAATCGTTTCATTTTCAATTATAGTAGTGAGGCCATCTTCGATAGTGGGTTGTGCCTTAACTTTTACCGAGGCAGAGGCTTGCAGGCCGTTGCAGGCGGCGGTAATGGTTGCGGAGCCTTCGGCCAGGGCGGTTACGAGGCCGTTTGCGTCGACCGTTGCAACTGTTTCATCGGAAGAAGTCCAGACGATGACGGCATCCGGGATGTCTGTCGTAGTGGCCTTCAAGGCGAAGGTTTCGCCCTCGGTCAGTTCAATCGAAAGGGGCGAAATAGCGATAGTCGGGTTCAGGACAACCGGCTTTGGATTAACTTTAACTGAGGCAGAGGCTTGCAGGCCGTTGCAGGCGGCGGTAATGGTTGCGGAGCCTTCGGACAGGGCGGTTACGAGGCCGTTTGCACCGACCGTTGCAACCGACTCATCGGAAGACGTCCAGACGATGACGGCATCGGGGATGTCTGTCGTCGTGGCCTTCAAGGCGAAGGTTTCTCCCTCGGTCAGTTCAATCGAAAGGGGAGAGATAGCGATAGTCGGGTTCAGGATAACCGGCTTTGGATTGACCTTGACCGAGGCAGAGGCTTGCAGTCCGTTGCAGGCGGCAGTAATGGTTGCGGAGCCTTCGGCCAGGGCGGTTACGAGTCCGTTTGCGTCGACCGTTGCAACCGACTCATCGGAAGACGTCCAGGCAATAACGGCGTCAGGGATATCTGTCGTGGTGGCCTTCAAGGCGAAGGTTTCGCCCTCGGTCAGTTCAATCGAGA
>CAYUGU010000051.1:0-4352 GCA_964444345.1 uncultured Bacteroides sp. | reverse complement strand
GAGGCTTGCAGACCGTTGCAGGCGGCGGTAATGGTTGTCTCTCCTTCGGCTATCGCCGTAACCAAGCCGTTATTAACCGTGGCTACGGTTTCGTCATCTGATTTCCATTCAACCACCGCATCATGCGGAATGTTGGTCAGTTTGGCTCTTAATTTTGCGGTGCTTCCTTCCATTAGTTCAATAGCATCGGGAGTGACGGCCAATTCCGGTGTTTTATCCACCTTATTGTTCGGGTCGTTGTCAACATTCTCCTGATTTCCTCCTTCGGGTTCCGCAGGGCTGGAGGGCGAGAACGAAAAACGAGCGATAAGCGATGTTGCCGTTCCGGGCATAGTAAAAGGGAAGGTAAGCGAATCGGAGATTTTGTTTTCTCCTTCAAACCAACCTTCAAAGATAAATCCCTGGCTCGGGTATGCGGTAATGTTCAGCCTCTCTCCTTCAGCATGTTTTGATTCGCTGTTGAGATTAAAGGAGCAAGCCTCCGAAGGCTCACAATCTAAGGAGAGGCCCCATTTTTTTATGGTTGCCTCCGGTTCTGCCGGGCTATTGGGGTTGAAGATGACATATTCATAGACTGCCGTCAAGGTTTCGTCTTGAGCGGCAGTGGTATAATAGTAATAGCGCGAAGTAGAGACTGTTACTCCATTTTTCTCCCAACGCTTAAACGCATAGTCCGAGTCGCTGCCGGAAGTGTTCAGCGTAACGCGGGTTCCGGCGGCATAACGGCCGCCACCCGAGGCTTTTCCTGCATCGGCCGGAGAGACCTCAACCGTCAGTCTGTAGCGTGCTTGCGGCTCGGGCGGGTTCGATGGATTGAAATCTTGTGCCGCCGCCGACACGCTCCCCCCGCAAAGGAGGAGCAATGCGGCTAACAGCATCTTAGACATGTGGTGTTTCACTAATGTATAGATTATTTGCGTATAACTTTAGTTGCTTCCGTGCCCTTGACTTCAATCATCAGGCCCGGGCGGTTTCCGTCGGTTTCCAGGCCGTTGACGCCATAGTATTTAGCGTCCTTGGTCGGGTCGGCGAGGGCATCTTCGGTTGCGGTCATTTCGGCCGGTTCGGCGTTCAAGACGAAGCGCGATTCGTCGAAGCCCTTCTCGGCGGTAAACTCATAGGTTGCGCCCTTGGTGAGGGTCACTACGCGGCCGCTCTTGCAATCCTTGAGGGTTACGGGGCAGTCATTGCGCGTACACTCAATCGTGAAGACTCCGGAGGCGGGAGCGTAGAATCCGAGGTTCACGACTCCGTCGCCCATGGGGCGTTCATTGATTGCGTAGCGAACATTTTTTGCATCGAGGCTATAGATTTGCGGGGCTTCGGTGCTTTCAAATTTCGAAGCGTCAACTCCTACCTCGTAGGCCTCGGAGGCAAGATTGTTGAAGACCACGCGTGTGCGGTCGCCGTTGACTCCGTCGGTGACTGTCAGGTTGATGAGCAGTCGGGGCTCAGAGGTGGCCGACTTGGCGCGACGGGCGTTGCGGCGTTTGCGGGCGGCAGCGCGATGGCTCGGGTCATTTTTCTGATTATTGGTTTCGCGATATTCGCTGTCGAACTCTACGGCGTCCACTCCTTCCGTTTTTTGCACAAAGAAGGCCATGAAGGGATACATCGAGAGGTCATCGTCCTGAGGGCTGAATGCCTCGTAGGAGTTAGTGTTGGGATTCCACCAGGTAATGGGGCCGTCGAAGCCGAGGTCGGCCAGTTCGTAGTAACTCTGATAGGGGTTGCCGATAAAGTTCCAACTTGCGTCCTGAGCGTTTTCGGCTACAAATTGGTCGAGCGTTTGGTTCCAACTCTGAGCGTCGAAGTGAACGTTAGGAATCGTAAGGGTCAAAGTGCCGCTCTTGCTTCCCTGGAAGATGTAGCCTTTGCCGCGTTCAAGTTTCTGATCTTTAGCGTCTTTCCATGCGCCGGAGCCATACATTGCGCGCCATTCGCCGTCGTAGTATCTCCATACCATCTGACCGTTGAACTTGATGTTTTCACAGTCAACATCGAAGGGGAAGGCGAAGAAATACCATTTATTTGCCGTAATCGGGATGTTGACTTTCAGCATATCGATGTTGACGTTGCCGCCTGATTCGGTGTTGTTGCTGTCGCCGCCGATAATCGTGGCGCCGTTGCCCTTGCCGTCGGCCTCGAGTTCAACCGTGCCGAGGTCCTGGCTTTCGTCGCCCTCAACAATGAGGCCGGAGCCTTGGCCGAGGTCGGCGTCAGGATTCTTTTTGTCGCCGGTCTCTTCGTCGGTTTCGCCGTCAATACGCGGGGTCTCGGGGTCTTCAATCAGGTCCTTGTCGTCGAGATAGAAGTAGGAATAGGGCTCGTTGAAGTTCTCGATCGACTGGAACTGACTCCACTGAGTGTCCCAATAATAGAGCGATTCGCTCGTTTCCGGCACATGGAGTGTGGCCGTCAGGTAGGTACTGCTTGCAAAAGTATTCTGCCCGATTGAGGTTGGCTGAATCGTGTAGGTATAAACATCCCATACATTCTTCGGTATTGCATTGTCGCCTATCGTGTTAATGCCGGCAGGAATACGAAGTTCTCTCAAATTGGTGCATCCTTCGAAGGCTCTTCCTGCTATGCTTTTAAGTGTCGGGGGCATACTGATACTACTTAAACTGCTACAATTACGAAAGCAACAGTCCGATATACTCGTAAGAGAAGGAGGAAGCACTACGGATTGTAATTTGGTACAGTTTTCAAAAGTCCCGTTGTATATATATCCGTTCATCGAAGTTATGCCGTTGGGAAGGATAACTGATGTTAAAGAACTACAATTGGCAAATGTATATGCTCCGATGGTAGCAGACTGAGAAATCAGTTCCTTCGGGAATGTGATCTCTTTCAAGTTGGAACAGCCTTCAAATGAAGAACTGCCAATATCGGTTATCGTAGTGGGAAAATCAACGGAAAGCAGACTTGAACAGCCCTGGAACGCATTATTCTCAATAACTTCCAGACTTTTTGGTAGATTAACTGCCTGCAGATTTAGACAATGATAAAAAGCGCTATTTCCTATTCGGGTAACGTTGTCCGGCAGAGTAACTTCTGTTAACTTCAATTCACGGAACATATTATTGCCAACAATATTATTTTCGGTATGACAACCGGTATAGTATTCGTAGGAACTTGCAACAATCGTTGCCTCGCTCAAATCGAGTTTGCGCAGGTTAACCATCTTGTTGCGTAAAACGATAATATCATAACTATTTATGGTGCCGCTTACTTTCAGGTTCAAAATGTTAAGAACCCGGTCCTTGTCAATCCCCTCATTGACTTTGTTCAAAACGTCGGAGTCATTTTCTTTTGCCGAAACAGTTATGACAAAATCCGTTTGAACTCCTTCGCTAATAAATTCTACGGGAGTCATATCTTTTAGTCTATTAGCATAATTTTCTTTTGCTTCGTCCGGTACAAATACAATTGTACTAATGTAACTGCCGTCAAATCTTGGGGGGTTAATTCCTGCGAAGTGTAGGCGTGTAGGGTAGGTTACTGCACCTACACTGTATTGCATAATGGAAGCCGGAATGTACACGTCTGAAAGATTGGTATTTTTAAAAGCAAGCGACCCAACTATTTCCAGTTTCGGCATATCTCCAATTGATTGCAACGATTTACAGTCATAAAATACATAAGGTTCAATTGTATTTAGTTCTGGCAGATTGCCTACGGACTGCAATGACGTACATGCAGCGAATGCCTCGTATCCGATCTGTTCAAGTTTTGGCATGTCGCCTATTGACTGCAATGCGCTGCAATAAGTGAAGGCCTGAGACCCGATTGACTCCAAGTTCGAAGTAGGTAGTTGCGATTCGGAGAATGTTATTTCGCAAAGGTCTAAGCAATAGTAGAAGGCCCTACTTTCAATTGACACAATTGTTTTGGGAATAGATATTTTCGTAATGTGACAGGCGGAAAAAGCACCTGCGCCAATAGACGTAACGATATATTCGTCTCCGTTATCTGTTATTGACTCGGGAATAATTAATTCGGGAATGTCATCGGTATCTTTATCAGGACCTATTACTGATGCGGTTTTTGTTGAGGCATCGGTTTCGTAGCGGATACCATCCAGTTCTACGGTGGCGCGGGCGGCGAGGGGGCCGACCAAGCCTAACAATAGGATTAGTGAAAGTTTTTTTAACATAAAGAGTAGTGCGTATAATTGATTGGTTTAGTTTTATTAAGCAGAAAAAACGGGCTTTAAACCAAGCAAATTTACGAATAACTACTCAATTTACCCCCCCCAATAGTTAAATTTTGTTAATAACGATGTAACTCTCAGATTTACAGGGATTAGAGGGAGCGGAGGGTGAGGGTGGGGAGGTGGAGGAGGGCGC
>CAYUGU010000050.1:0-15027 GCA_964444345.1 uncultured Bacteroides sp. | reverse complement strand
GACCTCCGGGTTATGAATCCGACGCTCTAACCAACTGAGCTATCCCGCCATAATTTAATAATTTCTTGTCCTTTGACGGGTGCAAAGTTAAGCAAACTTTCCGAAACCACCAAATTTTTTCAAAACTTTTTCAAAAAATTGAAGACGCCTCCGGGGTGGCGGAGGCGTCAGGGTGTTTAATTGTGGTATGGATTCAGGTGAGTTCGGTTTTATTTCTTCTGGTTGAGAATCCAGTTGCGCACTGAGGTGATAGTGGCTGCAGCGGCGGTTGCGCCGGTGGCGGGCACGGTTCCTTGCTCAAACTGGAAGATGTTGACGGGTGCGCCCTTTTCGAGCATTGTGCCGGCGAGTTCGCTCTGGCGTTCAACCGGGAGGTTTGCGCCCCATTCGGCGTAGGTGTAGTTAACGCCCGAGCCGCGCAGTGCGTCTTCAACTCCGTTTACGGGTTCAGCCGAAGTGTAGAAGAAGATATACTTGTGGTCCTTGAGGTTCTTCGGGGCGGCTGAGTCGACAATCAGCGAGGCGGCGTAGACGTCGGAGTCAGGAGTCTTGCCGACGCTGTAAACTCGGGCGGCGTCGACGGCGTTGGCGTCGATAATGCCGGTCACGTCAGAGCCTACGTATACGTATGCGGGGGTTTCAGCCTGGAAGGCGTCGGCGGTGAACACGTCGGCTGCGGCGCCCGGTTCATCTTCAATCACCACGATGAGAGGATAGGTCTTTCCTTCTTCAACGTTTGCGGGAGTATAGAGGCCGTCAACGAGTTTGGTGTCAACAACTTCAGTAGAGTCAGCGGCCTGCTCGTTGGCTTCAGTGGTCTTTTCGTTCTTGGTGTTGCTGCAGCCGGTCAGGGGCGCAGCGATGGCTGCGGCACAAACGGCCAGCATGCCTGCGTTAAGGATGTTTTTGATTTTCATAATCGTTTTGTTAAAATTAAGTCTTTGTACATATAATGTTTTATCCATGAAAAAAGTTCACTGAATGTGAAAAAAAATTAACAGCCCCGGGTTGGTGGCTCCGGGGCTGTCGGGTTTTAAGAGTTGAGAAATTATGTTTTTTGGGGGTGTTGTTTCTTACTGCTGGGTGAAGATTACGATGCGGTTCCAGTTGTTGGTATCATAGGGCTGTTGGGTTGAGCCTTCGGCGGCCTTGGTGAGGCGGTCGGCGCTGATACCGTAGTTGTTGACGAGGATATCGTAAACGGCCTGGGCGCGCTTTTCGGAGAGTTTCTGGTTGTAGGTCGAAGTGCCGGTGTCCTTATCGGCATAGCCGGTGATTACTACCTTGGTGTCGGGGTTAGCCTTCATATATTCGGCTACGTTGTAAACGTTGACCATCTCCATGGGCGATACCTTAGCGGAGTTGATGGTGAAGCGGACGGTGCTCATCATCGGGGCGGGAGCGGGAGCCTGAGTAACCTGTTCAACTACCTGAACTTCGGGGCAGGGGAGTTGGCTTTCAGCCTCGACGAGGGCGGCTGCGGTCACGGCGAGTTCCGAGCGGAGGTCGTTAACCTGACCGTTCAGGTCGGCGATATAAGCGGCGTCGGCACAGGGATCATACGTGCTGAACGATTTGCCGCCAAGGTTGAAGGTGAAACCGCCGGTGCCTTGGAAGCCCATGTCGATGGGGCGACCGCCGGCAACATTGTTGAAGTTATCGCCGGCAAAGGTTGCGCGGCCTTCGAGGAAGAAGTCAACATAGCGGCAAAGACGGAAGCGGAGTTGCAGACCGGCATAGACAGGTACGGACCATTCGTTGCCGCGCACATGGCCTCCGGTGTAGACGTTTTCAGCGCCGGTATAGCCCGTGAAATGATAGTTATAAGCGCCGCCGATGCCGACGAAGGGGACTACGCTCACGGGGCGATTGAAGTTCACGCCGCCAAGCGAGTTACACATATCCCACATCAAGTCGCCGTAGATTCCGGCCGAGCGATAGTGCATTACTCCGTCGCCGATAGGTTCGGCAACATTGCCGTAGGCGCCGCTGAATCGGAAGCCCAGGTAGGGGGAGAACCAACGGCCGAAGCCTGCGGTATACTGTGCGCCAACCTTAATGTTATCTGACTTGAAGCCTTCGGATATAGGGAAATTGACACCGGCACCTAACTGGACAAACCAGCCGTCGCGCCATGTGTTAGTGTACTTTACGTCACATGAAGGAACTTCGGTGACTGAAACGGATTCCTCGGTGATGACTGCATCCTGGGCAGTTGCGGAACCAATGCCCATAGCGAGGGCGAAAATCGGGAGTAATGCGTGTTTTTTCATTTATAAAACAGTTAAAAATTGTTTAGTCTGCCTAATTAACGCCCCGCCTCCCCCTTTGGTTCACGCTCCCTCCAAAAAAATTCTTTGCTAACGAAAGAAACCGGGAGGGACGACGCTCCGTCGCCGTCCCAATTGTCTCATTCCGGTTAGAAGTAGCGGGCAGAGGGGTGGGCGAGGATGAGCCCGCAGGTGCTGGAGCCGGGGTTCATGGCGCCGTTTTCGGTGAGGGTTATGCCGAGAGGGGCTAAGGGGAGGACCCGGTCGAGTTTGAAAATCAGTTGTTGGTCGGGAAGAGAGGAGTAGCCGACTGCCGGGCGGATTGATTTTTCTACGCCCCAAAGTTCTGCGTTAACTTTGCGGTTGAGCCATTCGGTCGCGGCCTCGGCGAGTCGGTGGCCAAGGGTTTGGCGGAGAAGCGAGCGGTATTCGTCGCCCTCCGCGGGGAAGTTGACACATACGCCAAAGAGCCCGATATGGTCGCCCTCGGTGGCTACGAAATCGGCCAGGGCCAGACAGCGTCCGGAGGCCGTGTTGGGGCGCAAACTGCGCGGAGTCTCGAAGTCGACGCCCTCGATTGTAATTACTTCCGGGGCAGTGCGTTGTGCGGGGAGTATCCTGACTGCGGCGTTGACGGTTGCGTTTAAGTGACTGAGTTCTTCTCGGGCCTCTTCAAGCAGACGCTTGGCCTCCGGGGAGATGCCCGACGGGTCGAGGCGCCACTCGCCGAGGAAGGCGCGCCAGTTGATGAGCAGAGTCAGTTCTTCAACCGAGGGGTGAAACTCAAAGCGCCCCGTCTGCTTCGGGCAAGGGGCCGGCTCTGCTACGGGCTCAGCGGTCTGTCGGGCCTCGTCAAGGCTGAGTGAGGGCATTTTTTCGGAGTGTTGGCGACGCAGTTCGGCTTGCTCTTCGCGGATTTTTGCCGCCACTTCGGGGTTGGAAATCTGTTTGACAATGGCCGGAAGTGAGGCTGCGTCGGCCGTGCGAACAACCGGCGCCTCATAAAGAGGGGCGATTTTCAGAGCAGTATGGAGCGCCGAAGTCGTTGCACCTCCAACGAATAGCGGTATGTCGAGGCCATTTGAGGCGAGCATTTCGGCCACGTTGGCCATCTCTTTGAGCGACGGGGTTATCAGGCCGCTGAGGCCGATGGCGTCAGCATGTTCATCAATAGCCGTGCGGATGATTTTCTCGGCCGGGACCATTACCCCGAGGTCGACAATGCGGAATCCGGCACAGCGCATAACTACGGCTACTATGTTCTTCCCGATATCGTGAACATCGCCCTTGACCGTTGCCAAAACCATGGTCGGCCGTGTGCCGTCAGCACCCTGTCGGGCTCCTTCGGCCTCGATTAGCGGCGTCAGGTGGTCAACGGCCTTGCGCATAATGGCCGCCGAGCGGACAACCTGAGGCAGGAACATCTCGCCGCGCCCAAAAAGTTCGCCGATTCGGTTCATCGCGTCCATCAGTTCGCCGTTGATTACGCCCATAGCCGAGCCGGTGCGTCCTACGGCCTCGTCAAGCAACGTTTCAAGCCCGTCGCTATGTCCCGCAATCAGCAGGGAGGCGAGGGTCGGCGCTTCGGGTTTCTTTTTTGGGGCACTTTTCGCAGTCGGTTGTGGTGCAGAGGGGAGGGCGCGGGCGGCAATCGCCGTGAGCCGTTCGGTTGCGTCGGGACGCCGCAGGAGCAGTACGTCGTCAATCGCCTCAAGCATCTCCGGGTCCATATCAGGCGTCGGCTCAATCGGCGCCGTCGGGTTCATGATTGCCATCGAAAGGCCGCGTTTGCGTCCATGGTCTATAAAGAGCGCGTGCATCGCCTTGCGCAGCGGGTTGTTGCCGCGAAACGAGAACGAGAGGTTGCTCACCCCGCCGCTGATTCTTGCGCCCGGAAGGTTTCGGGCTATCCATTCGGTTGCCTGCAAGAAGTCGAGCGCATAGGAGTCGTGGGCCTCTATGCCCGTAGCGACGGCGAGCACATTCGGGTCGAAAACAATCTCGTTGCCCCGGAATCCGGCTTTTTCGGTAAGCAGGCGATAAGAGCGGCGGCAGATTTCTATGCGGCGTTCAACCGTGTCGGCCTGTCCCTTTTCGTCGAAGGCCATGACTACTACGGCTGCGCCCAGGCGGCGAATCTCGCGTGCATGTTCGAGGAAAATCTCCTCGCCCTCCTTGAGGCTTATGGAGTTAACGATAGAGCGGCCTTGAATCAGTTTCAACGCGCGGGTAATCACCTTGAAGTCGCTGGAGTCAATCATCAGCGGAACGCGCGCCGTCAGCGGGTTGACCGTCAGCATCGCGACAAATCGGGCCATGGCCTCGGGAGCGTCGAGCAGTCCGTCGTCCATATTTATATCCAGCACGCGGGCTCCGGCTTGAACCTGTGCCTCGGCTATCTCCAGGGCCTCGGAATAGTTGCCCTCGTTAATCAGGTTGAGAAACTTGCGGCTCCCGGCGACGTTACATCGCTCACCTACTTTCAGGAACTCATCGGGGCGCACGTCGAGCGCTTCAAGGCCCGAAAGGTAGAGCAAGTCGGCCGGCCCGGCAGGCACTCTCGGCGCCGCTTTTGCCGCCTGCTGTTTAATCAGGCGAATATGTTCCGGAGTGGTTCCGCAGCATCCGCCAATTATGTTTACGAGGCCTTCGCCAAGAATGCGCTCAACGGAGGCCGCCATTTTCTCGGGCGTCTCCGTATACCGGCCTAACTCGTCGGGCAAGCCGGCGTTAGGGTGGCAACTGACAAGGCAGTCGAGGTCGCGGAGTTCGCGCAGATAAGGAATCATCCCGTCGGCTCCAAAGCCGCAGTTGAGGCCGATTGAGATCGGGCGAGCATGGCGCACGGAGTTCACGAAGGCGCGGAGTGTTTGGCCTGAAAGCAGGCGCCCGGCCTCGGTCAGCGTGGCGGAAATCATCAGCGGGATGCGCCGCCCGGTCTGTTCTTGGGCCGCTTCGATACCGGCAATCGCGGCCTTGGCGTTGAGTGTATCGAAGGCGGTTTCAATCATCAGCAGGTCGACTCCGCAGTCGAGCAACCCGACGGCCTGTTCGGCGTAGGCCTCGACCATTTGGTCGAACGTCACGTCGCCACCCAACGATAGCGAAACGTTTGTCGGCCCCATTGAGCCGCAGACTAAGACATCAGTTCCGGCGGCAGCGCGGCGGGCCAGTTCGGCGCCGGCGCGGGCAATCTCGCGTGCAAGGTCCGAAAGACCATAGTCGGCCAGCGAAATGCGGTTAGCGTTAAAAGTGTTGGTCTCGATTATGTCGGCCCCGGCGGCGATATACTCGCGGTGGATTTCCTCAATCGCCTCCGGGCGCGTCAGACATAGCAGGTCGTTGCAGCCGCGCAGTTCGCCCTCATGGGCCGCAAAGCGCTCACCGCGAAAGTCGCTCTCGGTCAGCCCCAGGCGCTGAATCATCGTGCCCATGGCGCCGTCGAGCACCAGAATCTGCTTGCTCCGGTCTGTCAGCATCATCAGAAAATCTCCTTGGCTACGCGTTTAACGCTCTCGGAGGCCATCAGGCTGTAGAAGTGGAGCCCCGGAACGCCGTGGGCAATCAGGTCCTTGGCCTGAGCCGTACACCATTCGACGCCTATTTCAACCACTTCGGCGTCGCTCTTGGCCTTGCGAAGTTCTGTAGCGAAGGCCTCCGGAATGTCACACTTGAAGACGCGCGGAAGCACTGTCAACTGATTCTGAAAAACAATAGGTTTCAGCCCCGGTATGATAGGCACGTTGATGCCCTCGCGCCGACAGGCGTCGACAAACGCATAATATTTTTCGTTGTCGAAAAACATCTGAGTGACAAGATATTGCGCCCCGTTATCAACCTTCTTGCGGGCAATGCGCAATTCCCATTCCATATTGGGTGCCTCCTCGTGTTTCTCCGGATAGCAGGCCATTCCGTAACTGAAGGGCTTGTCGATTCCGGGGAGGGGAGTGCCGTCGAGTGCCACTCCGCGGTTGAAGTCGTTGACCTGACGCTGCAGGTCGGTTGCATACTCATTGAAGAGCGCGGGGTCCTGATTGGCCGTATCGACGCTTTTACAGTCACCGCGCAAAAGAAGCAAGTTCTCGATTCCAAGGAAGTTAAGGTCAATCAGTGCATACTCCGTCTCCTCCTTAGTGAAGCCCTTGCAGATAATGTGGGGCACGGCGGCGATTCCATAGCGCTGCTGAATTGCGGCGGCAATAGCAACCGTTCCCGGGCGTTTGCGCGTCACCAGGCGTTTATGCGACCCGTCGGGTTGCGGCACATAGATAGCCTCACTATGATGCGACGTGATGTTGATATACTTCGGGTCAAACTCCCGCAGTTTGTCAATTACGTTAAACACACGCTGAATGCTGTTGCCTTTCAGCGGAGGCAATATTTCAAAAGAAAAAATGGGGCTCTTCGAAGCCTTGATTGATTCCAGTACAGTCATAAAAATTGTCGCTAAAACAGCCGCTAATTTACAAAAAAAATCCGAATTCTCCCAACTAAGCCGCCCTTATCGTAAATCTTTAGGATAATTAGCGGTTAGGGGCGCCAGAAGGAGCGGGAGAAGAGGATGAGGATGGTGAAGATTTCGAGGCGGCCTATGAGCATCAGGGCGGCAAGGACATAGTGGGCGGCGGCATTGAGTTGCATATAGTCGCAGCCTACGAGTGAGTCGGTGTTGGTCAGCGAGTTATTGCCTATTGCGGCGAGGGCGGAGATGAAGGCGCCGTCGGGTGGGGCGCCGAGGAAGGTGAGCAGCAGGGCGCCGAGAATGATTATCAGGACATAGAGGCAGAGGAAGGCGACGACGTTGTTGATGCGCTCCATGGGGATTGTGCGTCCGCTGACCCTGACGGCCACTACGGAGTTAGGTCGCAGGGTGCGCTTGATTTCGTTGCGGAGAAATTTGAGCAGGTAGACCACGCGGTCAATCTTTGCGCCGCCCGAGGTGGAGCCGGCACATCCGCCCATAAATATCAGGATGAGACCGATATAGAGCACGCTCGGACCCCATAGTTTGAAGTCGGAGAGCATGAAGCCGGTGGAGGTCACGAGGCTGACTACCTGAAAGAGCGGGTCGATTGTTACGGATTGCCAGCCGCGACAGGCCCCTTGAAGGAGTATGCCGAGGATGAAAAGAATCGTGGCCAGACCGATTACGCGACAGTAGGTCAGAAAGGTCTCGTTGGAGAAGACGGCTTTGTGCTGGCCGGTGGAGGCGCGATAGACCAGGGCAAAGTTGACTCCCCCGAGAAACATAAATATGGTGATAACAATCTTTACGTAGTCGGAATGGAAGATATTTACCCCCGCGGAAGAGGTTGAGAAGCCTCCGGTAGACATTGTTGACATTGCATGACAGGCGGCTTGGAAGGCCGTCATCGGCCCGGCCCATAGGAGCAGGAAGAGGGCAACAGTCAGGAGGCCGTAGACCACCCACAGGCGGCGCGCCGTCGAAGAGATGCGGGGGCGGATTTTGTCGCCCGCAATCTTGTTTTGTTCGGCGTTAAACATCTGCATTCCCCCCGAGGAGTTGAGCATCGGAATCAGGGCGAGAGTGAAGATTATGATTCCGAGGCCTCCGATCCATTGCGAGAGGCATCGCCAGATATGTACGGCGAAACTCAGATTGTCGGTGGACTCGACGAGCGAGGCGCCGGTGGTAGTGAATCCGCTCATAGCCTCGAAAAAGGCGGCCGAGAAACTCAGGTGGGTTGTCGGCGCGAGCATATAGGGAATCTGGCCGAAGAGGGAGAATACTATCCATACGGAAGCCGTCAGCAGGGCGCTTTCGCGTCGCCCCATGTCGCGGCTCGTCGGCTTGCTGTAATGATATGTGAGCCATCCGCAAAGGGCTGTGACGGCCGCGGATATTCCGAAGGCTTTTGCCGCGCCCGTCTCAGAGGCGAGGAGGGCCACTACGGTCGGGACTACCATAAAGGCGGCTTCGAAAAGCACGAGGAGGCCGAGCGTGCGGAAAATGACGGCGAAGTTAAGCCCGTTGAGGAATCTGCGCTTCATCAGTTAAAGAGGCGTTCAAATTTATGGATGGCACCGTTAAGGCAGAAGACGACCACGCGGTCGCCCGCCTCAATCCGGGTGTTACCGCTGACGAGGCGTCCCTCGCCGTTGCGTATGAGGCCCGCAATCGTCATGTCATGGCTGAGTTTCAGGTCCTTGACGGCGGCGCGAGTAATCTTCGAGCCCGGCTTGACTTCGAGTTCGGCAACTTCGGCGTCGGCCAAGGCCATGACCTTGGAGTTTTCGGAGTCTTGGTCGAGCATCAGTTGGAAGATTGCCCCGGCGGCAAGAAGTTTCTTGTTGATTACGGTGCCGATATTGAGCGCTTCGGCCTCGCCGATGTATTGTATGCTTTCAACTTCGGCTATGGTCTTATGCACGCCTAACTCCTTGGCGGTCAGGCATCCGAGGATGTTGGTTTCCGAACTGTCGCTGAGGGCAACGAAGGCGTCCATATGTGCTATGGATTCTTCTATAAGGAGTTCGTTATCGCGCGGATCGCCGCAAACAACGTCTATTTCCGAAATTTTTTCGGCCATTTTCTGACACTTTCGTCGGTCGGAGTCGATAAGTTTGATTTTTAATTTCGAACTGAGTTCCGACGAGAGGCGCGAGGCAATTTTGTTGGCGCCCATAATCATTATGTTCTTGACCTTCGTTTCGGTTTTGCCGCAAATGCGGCGCAGTTCGTCGGCATCTTCCGGGCGCGTCATGAAGTAGACGATGTCGCCGGCATTGATTACGGTGTCGCCCCCGGGGATAATCGTGTCGTGGCGACGGCGAATTGCCGATACGTGGAAGTTATGGCCGCGGCGCGAGAACTCCTTGAGGTTAAGGCCGACAATCTCGGCATTTTCGCGCAGTTTCACTCCAATCAGCAGCAGTTCGCCTCCCCAGAATTCAAACCAATGGCGCACCCAGGTATGGCTCAGGGCCGTGCATATCTCTTTTGCGGCATAATATTCGGGATAGATGACCGCATCGACGCCTTTCTCTTTGAAGAAACGGCGGTTGGTCTCCATCATATATTCGAAGTTGTCGACGCGTGCAACCGTGCGCTTTGCGCCCATCGACTTGGCGATGATGCAGGCTATGACATTGTCGGTTTCAAACGGGGTTACGGCAACGAAGAGGTCACAATTGCCCGCATCGGCCTGGCGCAAAACATTGAACGAGGTCGGGTGGCCCTTGATTGTCAGCAGGTTATATTTGGCGTCGAGCGGGTCGAGTTTTTCGGCGTCGCTATCGACCAACACGATGTCTTGCTCCTCCTGCGAGAGGAGGGCGGCAAGATGAGAGCCTACTTCGCCTGCGCCGACAATTACAATCTTCATTTGCCGAGAAGTTTACGGGCCGTCTGCGCGATGCTTTCGGCGTCGAGCCCACATAGTTTATAGAGTTGGTCGGGAGTTCCTTGCGTGACGAAGGAGTCTGTAGGAAGGCCGAGGCGCTCTACGCGGATTGAACCATAGCCGTTTTCGGCCAGCCATTCGCTGACGGCGCTGCCGAATCCTCCGGCGCGTATTCCGTCCTCAACGGTTATGACGGGTACGTTCTTTTCGGCGGCTTCGCGGAGCAGGTCGGTGTCGAGCGGGTTGACGAAGACCATATCGTAATGGGCCGACGAGATGCCTTCCCGCTCAAGGATTTCGCGCGCCTGAGCAACGTGGGCGGCCAGCGGACCGACGGAGAGGAAGACAATCTGCGAGCCGTCGGCAACCTTTTGGCCCTTACCGATGGGCCACGGGCTCAGCGGGGCGTCGGCCGAACTTCCGGCAGCGGCGCCGCGAGGGTAGCGAATTGACATAGGGCCATCGGCCTGCGCGGCGGTGGCCATCAGTTGGCGCAACTGGGCGGCGCTGCTTGGAGCCGATATGGTTATTCCGGCAATCGAGCGCAGATAGGCAATGTCGAGTGCACCGTGATGGGTGGCACCGTCTTCGCCTACAAGGCCGGCGCGGTCAATGCAGAAGGTGACGGGCAGCGAATTGAGCGCCACATCGTGGAAAATATGGTCGTAGGCCCTCTGGAGGAACGAACTGTAGATGGCCACGAACGGTTTCAGACCCTCCTTGGCGAGGCCGCCGGCAAACGTGACGGCATGGCCTTCAGAGATGCCTACGTCAAAGACCCGTTCGGGCATCTTCTCCTTCAGCAGGTTGAGCGACGTTCCGGAGAGCATTGCCGCCGTAATGCCGACAATTCGCGGGTCTTTTTCGGCCAGTTCGACCATCGATTTGCCGAATACGTCCTGCCATTTCTCGCTGCCTTTTCCGCTCAGACGCTCGCCCGACTCGGGGTTGAACTTGCCCGGGGCGTGCCAGTTAGCGGGGTCCTTTTCGGCGGGTTCATATCCGGCGCCCTTACGGGTGCGGAGGTGGAGGAGTTTCGGTCCTTCCATATCCTTGATGTCGGAAAGGACCTTGGCAACCTGCTTGACGTCGTTGCCGTCAAAGGGGCCGAAATAGCGGATGTTGAGTCCCTCGAAAATGTTTTGCTGGCGGCTCAAAAGCGCCTTCAGGCTATTGTTGAATCGGGTCAGGGGACCAACGACTTTTTCAGTAATGAGACCTATTTTGCGCAGGAACATATAGGTCTTGTAGCGAATCTTATTGTAGCGGCGCGACGTGTTCAGGCGCGAGAGCGAACGGCTGAGGGCGCCGACGTTATGGTCGATGCTCATCTCGTTGTCGTTCAGTATGATAAGCACGTCGTTGCGGCTCTGGGCGAGGTTGTTGAGGCCTTCGAACGCGAGGCCTCCGGAAATCGAGGCGTCGCCGATGACCACTACCACGTGGCGCCGTGGCGTCTCCCCCTTGAGTTGCGAGGCTACGCTCATACCGTGGGCCGCCGATATGGAGTTCGAGGCATGGCCGGCGGCGAAAGTGTCATATTCGCTTTCGGCGGGAGAGGGGAAGCCGCAGAGACCGCCGAGAGTCCGGTTGGTCGAGAACTTTTCTCGCCGTCCGGTCAGGAGTTTGTGGGCATAGGCCTGATGGCCTACATCCCAGACAATGCGGTCGTAGGGGGTATTATATACATAGTGTAGGGCCACAGTGATGTCCACGGCGCCCATGCTTGAGGCGAAGTGGCCGGGGTTGCGGCTCAGTTCATCAATAATGGTTTCTCGCAGTCGGGCGCATACTTCCGGGAGGCTGTCAATCGGGAGTTGACGCAGTTGCTCGGGGGAGTCGATAGGCCAGGTTGAGAGCGTTTTATTTTCTTTGTCCATTCTGATTGCCGAAATATTTTTTGTAAAGCGGGACAAAGACCACCACCCCCGAGGCGAAGATTGCAAAGAGGGTGAAAATGTCGATGCGGGCGGTAGACAAAATCAGCGCTACTAAGGCGAGCCAAAGCAGCGCAATGAACGCCAGTCGAATCAAGATGCCAACAGGAACCTTGCTCACGGGCGCCGATTATTTTAGTATTTCGTTGCGCTTGAAGACGCGTTCGATGGCTTCGAGGGCTCGCTCAACCTGCTCCTTGGTGTGGGTTGCCATCAGCGAGAAGCGAATCAAAGTGTCCTGCGGCGCAACGGCGGGCGAAACGACGGGGTTGACGAAGATGCCCTCCTCGAAGAGTTCGGTCGTTACCTTGAAGGTCTTGAAGTTGTCGCGGATAAAGAGTGGGATAATCGGAGTCGAGGTGTTGCCGATTTCGCAACCCATATTGCGGAAGCCTTCGAGGGCAAAGTTAGTGAGTTTCCAGAGATTTTCCTGACGCTCGGGTTCCTGCTCCATAATGTCGATGGCCTTGAGGGCGGCGGCGGTTGAAGCCGGGGTAATCGAGGCGGTGAAGATATATGAGCGGGAATGATGGCGCAGGAAGTTGGTGATTTCCTTGTCGGTAGCGATAAATCCGCCGAGCGAAGCGAAACTCTTGGAGAATGTACCCATAATGAGGTCTACGTCGTCGGTGCAGCCGAAGTGGTTGACCGTTCCGCGACCGCCCTTGCCGAAGACGCCGATCGAGTGGGCTTCGTCGACCATAATCGAGGCGTCATATTTCTTGGCCAGGCGGCAGATTTCGGGGATGTTTGCAACGTCGCCCTCCATGGAGAATACGCCGTCGGTCACGATAAGTTTGACCTTGTCGGGGTCACACTTCTTCAACTGCTGCTCGAGGCTCTCCATGTCGTTATGCTTATACTTGAGGCTCTGGCTGAAACTGAGGCGACGGCCTTCGATAATCGAGGCGTGGTCCTGCTCGTCCCAGAGGATATAGTCTTCGCGCCCGGTCAGGCAACTTACTACGCCGAGGTTGACGCCGAAGCCGGTGGAATAGATCATCACGTCCTCCTTGCCTACATATTCCGCGATGCGATTCTCCAGTTTCTTATGGAGGTCGAGCGTTCCGTTAAGGAAAGGAGAGCCGGCGCATCCGGTTCCATATTTACGGGTGGCTTCGATTGCGGCCTCTTTGATTCGAGGGTCATTGACAAGTCCGGTGTAGCAGTTAGAGCCGAACATCAGGACTTTGCGTCCGTTAATGATAACCTCAGGGTCCTGTTCGGAGGAGATTGCGCGGAAATAGGGGTAGATTCCGGCAGCCTTGGCTTCCTGGGGAACGGTATATCGGGCAAGTTTCTTCTGCAGTAGTTTCATGCTTTGGGCTGAGGGGAGGAGTATGTGATGATAATAATTGGTTGGGTAGGGGAGTAATCCCGCCTTAGGCGCGGAGATGAGGTTTATTCCTCAACTCCGGCCAATTTGGGGTCAATAAGGATGCGGCCGCAATATTCGCATACGATGATTTTCTTGTGCATGCGGATTTCGGTCTGTTTTTGCGGGGGAATACGGTTGAAGCAGCCGCCGCAGGCGTCGCGCTCGATAGTTACGACTCCGAGGCCGTTGCGGGCGTTCTTGCGGATGCGCTTGAAGGCAGTCATCAGGCGTTCGTCGTCAAACGATTCTTCGAGTTTCTTGGCCTGAGTGCGGAGGTTTTCTTCGTCGGCTTTGGTTTCGCTGACAATCTCTTCGAGTTCTTCCTGCTTTTCTTTCAGGATATGCTGCGAGTCGGCCAGAAGTTCTTCCGTAGCCTTGATTTCAGCCTTCTTGGCGTCGGCGATGCGGGCGTTTTCGTTGAGATGCTTTTCGCCAATCTGCACTTCGATTGTCTGGAACTCGATTTCCTTCGAGAGGATATCATATTCCTTGTTGTTGCGGACAATGTCGAGTTGCTTCTTGTACTTTTCAATCTGAGCCTTGGCGTCAGCGATCTTGTTGTTCTCTTCGGCCGTCTTCTTCTTGAGGGTGTCGATATCCTTCTTGTGGTTCTCGATGCGGGTTTTCAGGCCTTCGATTTGGTCTTCGAGGTCCTTGACTTCGAGGGGGAGTTCGCCACGGATAGTGCGGATACGGTCAATTTCAGAGAGGATGGTCTGAAGTTGATAGAGAGCGGTCAGTCGCTGTTCGGTGCTCAGGGGTTGTTCGTTTTTCTTTGTAGCCATCAGTTTATATTGGTGCTAACTTACTTAAATTCTATCGGGTTAGGTTCGCTTGCGCATATGACAGGTGCAAAGTTACTAAATTTTTGCGAAATAATCCGCTTAAAAATGTCTTTTGTAATCTTTTCCGTGTCAAAATGGGTCAAATCGACTATAAAAATGCGGTCGGCATAGTCGAGAAAGTCATGGTAACGTACGTCGGACGTGACGATTGCCTGCGCCCTGGCTTCGATAGCGTCGGGAATCAGAAAGCCGCAGGCTCCGGAGCCCAGGGCGATTTTCGCTATGGGCGCGGGTGGAGCGATTGAGTGGCGCAAACCTTGAACGCCAAAAGCGTTGCTTACGCGGCTCAGGAATTCTTCGGCGCCGAGCGGAGAGGGGAGTGTGGCAACAACTCCGGTTCCGGTAGGCGAAAGCACGGAGTCAACCTTGGCTCCGAGCAGACGGGCCATTTCGTGGCTGACTCCCCAGGGGGCCGGAGCGTTGTCGAGCGACGTGTGGGCGCAATAGACCGCAATGTCGTTCTTGATAGCCATGATGAGCGCGCGGCCCTGAGGGGTAGTGTCGCTCACGGCCTTTATCCCTTTGAAAATCAATGGGTGATGGCCTATGACAAGGTTGCATCCCGCTGATATGGCTTGCTCAATGACTCCGGGGGTGACGTCAAGACAGAGGGCCACTCCGGTACATTCTGCAGCCTTTGAGCCGCAGATGAGTCCGGAGTTGTCCCATTGCTCCTGGAGCGAGCGCGGAGCCGCCTCCTCAATGGCGCCGATTATCTGTCCGACGATTATCATTCCTTCGGGAGGGCGAGCGCGAGGTTTAGTTCGTCGAGTTGCTTCTGGTCGAGGGTGGCGGGAGCGTCGAGCATCACGTCGCGGCCTGAATTATTCTTCGGGAAGGCGATGCAGTCGCGGATGCTGTCCAGGCCCGCAAAGAGGCTTACCCAGCGGTCGAGGCCGTAAGCGAGGCCGCCGTGGGGCGGTGCGCCAAACTTGAAGGCGTTCATCAGGAAGCCGAACTGCTCCTGAGCCTTCTCGGGGGTGAAGCCGAGGATTTCAAACATCTTGGCCTGCAGGGCGCTGTCGTGGATACGGATTGAACCGCCGCCGACTTCCACGCCGTTGATAACCATATCGTAGGCGTCGGCTCTCACGGCTGCCGGGTCAGAGTCGAGCAGGGGAATATCTTCGTCCTTGGGGTGAGTGAACGGATGGTGCATAGCCATCAGGCGCTGCTCTTCGTCGCTCCATTCAAACATGGGGAAGTCGACAACCCAAAGGCAGGAGAACTTAT
>CAYUGU010000049.1:0-15238 GCA_964444345.1 uncultured Bacteroides sp. | reverse complement strand
CGTAGGGGCGGTGGAGGTCGTTTTTCTCGTAGTTTGCCTTCGGGTAGTCGCCGGGAATGAAGCCCTTGTCGGTCAGTGGGTTGGCCGTCATCACTCCGGCGGCAAGGGCCTTGTCGATTTCGGCCGACAGTTGCTCGACGGAGGCGATACATATTTCCTCCTTGGCGTCGTCGGTGCGCCAGATGGGCAGGGGGGTGCCCCAGTAGCGCGAGCGGCTGAGGTTCCAGTCCTGGAGGTTTTCGAGCCACTTGCCGAAGCGGCCGGTGCCGGTCGAGGCGGGTTTCCATCGGATACCCTCGTTGGGTTTCATAAGTTGCTCGCGCACAGCCGTTGAGCGGATAAACCAGGAGTCCAGCGGATAGTAGAGCACCGGCTTGTCCGTGCGCCAGCAGTGGGGGTAGTTATGGACGTGTTTCTCGATTTTGAAGGCGAGACCACGCTGTTTGAGCCACATGCAGAGGCTGACGTCGAGCGTCTCCGTCTCGTCGGTGGCCGCGGGGTCGTAGGCGTTCTTGACAAAGCGGCCTTCGAACTCCTTGTAGGCTTCGACGTTGACCATCGTCTTGACAAACTCGGGGTCGAGTTCGTCGAGCATAAAGAAGCGGCCTTTCAGGTCAACCATCGGGCGGATATTTCCGTCGCGGTCAACCAGATGGAGCGGCGGAACGCCGGCGGCGCGGCTGACGCGAAGGTCGTCGGCGCCGAAAGTGCCCGCAATGTGCACGATGCCCGTGCCGTCGTCGGTTGTCACGTAGTCGCCGGGAATCACGCGGAAAGCGCCCTCGCCCGGGTTGACCCACGGGAAGAGTTGCTTATAGTGCATACCGACGAGGGCCTCGCCCTTGAGTTTGGCCACTACCTTCCAGGGGGCAACCTTGTCGCCCTTGCTGTAGGCGTCGAAGTCGCCGTTTTCCCCCTTGGGGTTGAGGACGGAGCCGAGGAGGGCTTCGGCAATGACGCAACTGACAGGCTCGCCGCTATAGGGATTAAACGTGCGCACGACGCAATAGTCAATCTGCGGGCCGACGCAGAGGGCCGTGTTGCTCGGGAGGGTCCAAGGGGTGGTTGTCCAGGCCAGAAGGCAGGGCGTACCCCAGCCCTTCATCGGCTCGATGGGGTCCGTCACTTCAAACTGGGCGATGCAGGTGGTGTCCTTGACATCGCGATAACAGCCCGGCTGGTTCAGTTCGTGGGTTGACAGGCCCGTGCCTGCCGCCGGCGAATAAGGCTGAATCGTATATCCTTTATAAAGGAGTCCCTTCTTGTAGACCTCGCTCAGGAGCCACCAAACCGACTCGATGTAGCGGTTATCGTAGGTGATATACGGGTCGGTCATGTCGACCCAATAGCCCATCAGGGCGGTGAGGTTTTCCCACTCGTCGGTGAACTTCATCACTTCGCTCCGGCAGGCTGCATTATAATCGTCAACAGAGATTTTCTTGCCGATATCTTCCTTGGTGATTCCAAGCGTCTTCTCGACGCCCAGTTCCACGGGCAGACCGTGAGTGTCCCAGCCGGCCTTGCGCTTGACCTGGAACCCCTGCATCGTCTTATAGCGGCAGATTATATCCTTAATCGTGCGGGCCAGAACATGGTGGATGCCCGGATGGCCGTTGGCCGACGGCGGGCCCTCAAAAAAGACAAAACTGGGCGCTCCCTCGCGTTCGGCGACCGACCGCTCAAAAAGCCCCTGCTTTTCCCATCGCTCAAGGATAGATTTATTCACCCCAACGGGGTCATTACTCTTATATTCATTAAATTTCATAGCGCTATAACTTAATTTGCCGCAAATTTACGAAAATTCACCCAAACCACCAAAATTCGCCGCAAAATGGCCCGGTTTTACAAGAATGTCAAAAAGATGTTACAAAACCATAACAGTGCAAACCCTTTTGAACCTTCCCTTGTTAGGCTTTCGAACAAACACTTAAAACCACTTTTAAAACCCTATACGACAATGATTACTTCCAACACCATAAATAACCTCTACAACAAGTTCAACAACCTCGGCGCCGACGCCGACCTCGTAATGGACCGCAACCTCAACGAACTGATGATGTTCGCTCTGGACTCCGACCACGTTGACTTTGAAGGCGACCGCCTCACCTTTGCTCAGGGCCGCGGACCCCTCGCCTCCGTAGAGATTGACCGCATCTGCGGCGCCCAGGACCTCGGCAGCCACATGGCCATCATCACCCCCGCCACCGTCCTGCTCATCAACAAGGCCACCGGCGCCCTCAGCGTCACCCTCGCCGAATAACCCCCGCAAGAGTAAGTAAAGTAAAAATAGTTTCGCACCCCGGGGCTGTCTGACAATTGACGTCAGACGGCCCCGGGGGCTTTTCTTTAAAGGGAGGAGGAGATGTTGCGGCGATATAGTTTGCTATGTTTGCGGGGTTCGGGAAAATTGCTTAAATTTGCGGGTAGTTTTTGAAATAATCTTTTTTATGGAGTATAATCATAAGGAAATAGAGGCGCGCTGGCAGCAGTATTGGCGCGAGCGCGAGGTTTATAAGGTTGAGGCTGACGCTTCGCGGCCGAAGTTTTATGTTTTGGATATGTTCCCTTATCCTTCGGGAGCGGGTTTGCATGTAGGCCATCCGTTAGGTTACATTGCGAGCGATATTTTTGCGCGCTATAAGCGTCTGCAGGGCTTCAATGTGCTCCACCCGATGGGTTATGACGCTTACGGGCTTCCGGCCGAGCAGTATGCAATCCAGACGGGTCAGCATCCGGAGAAGACGACGACGGAGAACATTGCGCGCTATAGGTCGCAACTGGATAAAATAGGCTTTTGCTATGACTGGAGCCGCGAGGTGAAGACTTGCGACCCGGAGTTTTATAAGTGGACTCAATGGGCATTCCAGAAGATGTTTGGCCATTATTATGACACGGCGACGGACAAGGCTGAGCCTATCGAGAAACTGATTGCCCACCTTGAGGCGCACGGCACGGAGGGCCTGACGGCCGCCGGCGGTAAGGACCTGGAGTTCACGGCTTCGGACTGGAAGGCGATGAGCGAGAAGGAGAAGAGCGACGCGCTGATGAACTGGCGCATTGCTTATCTGGGCCATACGATGGTCAACTGGTGTCCGAAACTCGGCACAGTGCTTGCCAACGATGAGGTTTGCGAGGGCCTGAGCCTTCGCGGGGGCTATCCGGTGGAGCAGAAACTGATGTATCAATGGTGTTTGCGCGTGAGTGCTTACGCTCAGCGTCTGCTCGACGGACTGGAGAAACTCGACTGGACCGACTCGCTGAAGGAAACCCAGCGCAACTGGATTGGCCGCAGCGAGGGCGCCGAGATGCGCTTTAAGGTTGCGGGCAAGGACCTTGACCTGGAGATTTTCACTACGCGTGCGGACACGATTTTCGGCGTGACCTTTATGGTTTTGGCTCCCGAGAGCGCCTACGTCAAGGAGGTGACGACTCCGGAGCAGGCCGAGGCTGTAGCGGCTTATCTCGATGAGGTTAAGCATAAGACCGAGCGCGAGCGCATGATTGACAAGAAAGTGACGGGCGTGTTTACCGGTTCGTATGCCGTCAACCCGCTGACAGGTAAGGAAATACCTATCTGGGTGAGCGACTATGTGCTGGCCGGATACGGAACCGGCGCAATCATGGCCGTTCCGGCCCACGACAGCCGCGACTATGCTTTTGCCAAGAAGTTCAACCTGCCGATTATTCCCCTGATTGAGGGGGCCGACGTCAGTGAGCAGAGTTTTGACGCCAAGAGCGGCAAGATGATTAACTCCTGCGGCCCGGAACTTGACCTGAACGGCCTCGAAGTGAAGGACGCGATTGCGCGCACCAAGCAGTTTATCAGCGAGAAGGGCATCGGCAAGGTGAAGGTCAACTTCCGCCTTCGCGACGCAATCTTCAGCCGTCAGCGCTATTGGGGCGAACCCTTCCCGGTTTACTATAAGGATGGAATACCCCATATGCTCCCGGAGAGCGAACTGCCGCTGCTGCTTCCCGAAATTGACCAATATCTGCCTACTGAGAAGGGTGAGCCTCCGCTGGGCCGCGCCAAAAACTGGCAGACGACCGAGGGTTATCCGCTGGAACTCAATACGATGCCCGGTTTTGCCGGCTCAAGCGCTTACTATCTGCGCTATATGGACCCGCACAACTCCGAGGCGCTCGTGAGCCCCGAGGCCAACGGCTATTGGCGCAACGTCGACCTCTATATCGGCGGCACGGAGCACGCTACGGGACACCTTATATATAGTCGTTTCTGGAACAAGTTCCTTTTCGATACCGGCTATATTGTTGAGGACGAGCCTTTCCGCAAACTGATTAACCAGGGTATGATTCAGGGCCGCAGCAATTTTGCCTATCGCATCAAGGATACGAACACGTTTGTCAGCGCCGGCCTGAAGGACCAATATGACGTAACGCCGATTCATGTCGACGTGAACATTGTCAGCAACGACATTCTCGACACCGAAAAGTTCCGCGCGTGGCGCCCCGAGTTTGCCGACGCCGAGTTTATTCTCGAAGATGGGAAATATGTCTGCGGCTGGGCGGTCGAGAAGATGTCGAAGTCGATGTTTAACGTGGTGAATCCCGACGATATTGTCGAGCGCTATGGGGCTGACACTCTGCGTCTTTACGAGATGTTCCTCGGCCCGCTGGAGCAGTCGAAACCGTGGGACACCAACGGCATTGACGGCGTTAACCGCTTCCTGAAAAAACTCTGGAAACTCTATGAGGGCGGAGTTGAAGACTCGGAGCCGTCGGCCGCCTCGCTCAAGACGCTGCATACGCTTATCAAGAAGGTTACGGGCGACATTGAGCAGTTCAGTTACAACACGTCGGTTGCCGCCTTCATGATTTGCGTCAACGAACTGACCGCGCAGAAATGTCATAGCCGCGCAATCCTGGAGCCGCTGGTGATTGTCCTGGCTCCCTTCGCGCCCCATATTGCCGAAGAACTTTGGCATTCGGCTTTGGGCCACACGTCGACCGTCTGCAACGCCCATTGGCCTGCCTATGACGCTGCCTATCTGATTGAAAATGAGGTGACTTATCCCGTAAGTTTCAACGGTAAAGCCCGTTTCAACCTGACGCTTCCCGCCTCCTTAGGCAAGGACGAGGTTATCGCCGCCGCCCTGGCCGCTGAAGGCGCCGCAAAATGGCTTGACGGCAAGGAGATTGTGAAGACGATTTTCGTGCCCGGAAAAATTGTGAATATCGTGGTAAAATAAAACGCAACCCCTTTGCGTTAATGAGATATATGCTTGTATTTGCGACAAATAACGCCCATAAACTCCGCGAGGTGCGCCAGATGCTACCCCACGGAGTCGAAATCAAATCGCTCAGCGAAATAGGCTGTGACGCCGACATACCCGAAACGGCCGCGACCCTCGAGGGAAATGCGGAACTGAAGGCGCGCTATGTCAGCGAGCGATTTGGCTGCGACGTGTTTGCCGACGATACGGGCCTCGAAGTCGAAGCCCTCGGCGGCGCCCCCGGAGTCTACTCCGCGCGCTATGCCGGCCCGGGCCACGACTCCGAAGCCAATATGGCCCGCCTCCTGAGCGAGTTGGACGGGGAGGGAAACCGCCGCGCGAGGTTTCGCACGGTGATTGCCCTTATCCGTAACGGAAAACTCCAGCGGGTGGAGGGGACGGTCGAAGGCCGCATTTCCCGCGAGCGCCATGGCGCCGAGGGCTTCGGCTATGACCCCATATTCATTCCCGACGAGGGCGACGGCCGCTCCTTCGCCCAGATGTCGGCTGACGAAAAAAACGCAATATCTCATCGCGGTCGCGCCATGGCCGCCCTTATGTTACTACTTTCACAAGAAAAATGAAACGACAAATTCTGATAACTCTTTTCGCCGCGCTTGGATTTCTCCTCCCGGCCGGCGCGCTTGCGCAGTTCAACAGCGGTATGTGGGAAATTTTTCCCGCCTACGGCGCCCCGACGAAAATGATTGACACCAGGGACCATATCTATGTGCTCAGTCAGAAATCGCTCACCGAACTCGACAAGACCACTCAGGAAATCCGCGGCCTCAATACGGCCAACCGGCTGAATGCCAACCAGGTTCAGGGAATATGGTATAATCCCACGGATGGCTTCCTCTTCGTGCTCTATGTTGACGGGATGATTGACCTGCTGTTTGACGACGGCCGCACAATGAACATAGCCGACTTGAGCAGCACCACGACCGACTATGGCACGATTAACGATGTTGCCTTTCGCGACGGCAAGGCCTATCTGGCTCTCTCGAAGGGTATTATCGTTATAGACACCAACCGCGGCCTGATTGACAGCGTCGGGCTCTTCCTGACCGACGGCAACGGCTATGCGCGCATTGCCGTCACGGACTCGAAGGTGTTCACGGTCTTCAATACCAACGGGCGCATTGTTGCCGCCGACCGCAACAGCGACCTGTCGTCGCCCTCATCATTTCGTGCCACGGGCAACTACGTCTATCGCAACAGCAATACCGAACTGGGCGAAATCTATGGCCTCGAAGGCGACAAGATTCTGACCGTAGGCACCACGCGCAGCGACCTGATGCTCGGGGTTTCAACGGTCATTCCCGGCGCCGAATTGCCCAACTGCCTTTCGGCTCCCGTCTCGCTCGGCGTCGCTTCCTACCAGGGACGCCTGAATCCCGCCAAGGGCGGCTTTGTGGGCACCAACTCCGCCGGCCTGGTCTACGTAAACAATAAGGGTGAACTCGTCGGCGAGACCAAGCATGGCCTCAGCGGCTTCAATAACTCCTCGTCGCGCCTGACCAACTGGGATTTGGACAATCGCGACTCCTACTGGTACTGCGACGTTAACGGCGTCAGTCAGCGCAAGACGGACGGCAGCGTAGCCCTCGGGCCGATGCGCCCTGCGGCCTCCTCGTCGACCAACGTCGGCCAGTTTGTCCCCGCCTCCGACGGCCGCCTCTACTTCTCGACCGTCCGCCGCGACAACAGTATAGGCGGACAACTTCAACCCGACTTTGTCAACGGATACATTGACGTGATTGACGTTAAGGGTGGCATTTCGCCCGTTAGCCTCAGTGTGGCCACCAAGTATGACCTTGCGGTCAATCCGAAGAACCCGGACGATATTGTCGTAAGCCATCGCAACGGAGTGACACGCTATAATCTTTCGACCAAGGAGACTACTCTCTACAATAAGACTAATACGCCGATGGCTACCGACCCCGATAGTTACCCAATTCTCGCATATGGTGCCACGTTCGACTCCGAGGGTAATTTCTGGATGATTCAACAGCATGGCAGCGACCAACTGGTTCATGTAGTCCCGGCGGCCGACTGGAATAACGGTGCGCCCAAGAGTGCATGGAAAACGATTCATATAGGCGACTTTAATAGAATTAAGCATGGCACCAAACTCCGTCAACTTTCGATTGAAAATGGACGTTATATGATGTTTACCGGTGAGATGGCCGTCGGAGCAATCGATACCAAGGGAACCTTGAGTAATGTTTCAGACGATACGGTAACGTATTATACGTTGCGTACCGATGAGGATGGGATGACGCTTGGGGGCTATCAGGTAACCGATTTTGAAGATGACAAAAACGGGTGGGTCTGGATTCCATATGAATCAGGTATTGTCGGTTATAGGGATTTTACCAAGTTGTTCACGAACTCCCCTGAGCCGATGCGTCCGAAGGTGGCCCGCAACGATGGTACGAACCTGGCGGACTATCTGCTTGATAACGTGAACTGTTATAGCGTTTCCGTCGATGCAAATAATAACAAATGGATTGCCACAGTTGGCTCCGGCCTATATCGCGTAAATGCTGACGGCTCGGAGATTATCGAGCAGTTTACCACGGGTAACTCTTCGATTCCGTCTGACAACGTTCTCGCTGTCTATGCCGACCCAACCTCCAATAAGGTCTATGTCGGTACGGACCAGGGACTGGCAATCTATCATTCCTTCTCGACTCCGGCCAAGCAAAATTTCGACGATGTCTACGCTTTCCCCAACCCCGTGACTCCGGACTATACCGGATATATCACCGTCACCGGGCTGATGAAGGACTCGCTCGTGAAGATTACCGACGCCGCCGGGCGCGTAGTCTTCGAAGCCAAAAGCGATGGGGGCTCAGTTGTCTGGGACGGCGCTGACGTCAACGGCTCGCGCGTCAAGTCCGGCGTCTACTTCGTCTATGCCTCGTCTAATTCCGGCGGCTCTTCATCGGGCGCCGTCACAAAAATTGTAGTTGTTAACTAAATGACTTCAAATACTGATTTTTCTGCACTTCACTATGCCGACGAGACCGACCGATGTTTCGGACTCGCCGGCATGGCTATATCTCTCGTCGTTTGGGACGCAGAGGAACTCCTCCACGAAATTGACCTTAACGCGCCGGCAGAGGAAGCCCTGCGCCTTTCGCCTGATTTCTATCTCGCTCTCTCGCCCAAAACCGGCGCAAAAGCCGCTTGGGAGGCCTCGCTTCGCCGCTTTCAACTGCTGGCCGTTATGACTGTAGGCAATGTTGCCTGCCGCCACCTGGTGCGCAACGGGCGTTCGTCAATCTCCGAGAGTCTCGACACTGCCATTCGCCAATTTCTTAACGATGAGGGCGACGAACTCTGCCAACTTGAGGCCGACGAAGTGAGTCGCATCTACGGCAAAATTCTCGTGAACTGCAGTCAGGTTTTCCGCCATCCCGGAGTCAGCCAACTTGCCCGCACCCTCTCCGATACGCTGGCTGACCGCAAACACCTTGAGGCCGACGAAGTTCTCGAAATCCTCCGTCCCCTCAACCGTATGTAATCCCCACAACTCAGCCTCGGCCATGAAGTTTAAAGTCGACCGCCAGCGCCTCCCGGTTTTTCTGCTTTTCTTCGCTCTGGTCGGGTATCTTTCGGTTCTTTGGTATTGGGAGGGGGTGGAGACCGGGACGCTCTTGGGTCGTTTTTGGCTGACTTGTTTTCTGCGTTATGTTGGCGATGCTATGATAATAGTTTTGCCTTTTGTATTGTTGCGACCTCGTTGGAGATGGTTGGGCTTTATTCCGGTTTATATTTCGACACTATGGGTTATCGGCTCCCTGTGGTATCACCGATTTTGGGGCGATCTCCCCGGCGTATCGGCTCTGTTTCTTATTCAAAAGAATTTTGGGAGTACATTGGTCGGTTCAACCTTTGGATTGATGAACCTGACGGACTTTGCGTTTTTTGCAGGTCTTTTGATTCTTTCTGTTTTATATCGGTATATCCCGAAGCGAAAGTTCTCGCAAATAACAAAAGGAGTTATGTCCGGGATTGTTGTGTGTGTGTTTATGTTCAGTCAGTATTTGAACTCTCATGTCGTTAAAGCCTGGAATCCTGAGGTTTATGGCGATTTAAATTTGTGGGAGGTTACAGTTAAGCGGATAGATGAAGATTTATGTTCCAATTCCTCTGACCTTCAGGCTAATGGCCCGCTTATTCATTCTGTTAGGGCGGCAGCGGACCTAAAGCGAGTTATGTCTGTTAGGAGGGAACTGACTGAATTTGATCGTAATAGGGTAGAGCGATTTATTGCGGATTCGCCTGATTTTGAGGAACTTCCGGATAGTCTTATTCAGGCGAATCGGGCGAAAAATGTTATATTAGTAGTTGTAGAATCGCTAAATGCCTTAGCGTTGAACGACTCTTTGCGAGGGCTTCCGGTGGCCCCCGTTTTGCGTGGCCTCATTGAATCGGAGGGGACTCTGTCGGCGCTCAATGTTGTCTCTCAGGTTCGCGAAGGAGGTTCAGGCGACGGCCATTTAATGATCAACACCGGGCTTCATCCACTGGAGCATTATTCGACTTCGCTTATTCTTGGCTCCACGAATTGGTATCCCGGCTTGCCTAAGATTCTGGCGACACATGATTCGCAAGCATTATTTGCCGACGATGGGAGTATCTGGAATCAGATTGATTCGTTTCGCAATTTTGGATTTAGCCGGGTGTTGACTTCGGATAGTATTCCCGGTGACCTTGCAAATTCAATGGGTAAGGATGGAGCAATGTTTAATTGCGCTTCCAAAATCACTAAAGAGTTACGCCGACCTTTCTTTATGGAGTTGGTAACGATGTCTATGCATATGCCGTTTAATGACAGTTATATACCGGATTCGCAACTCGCTCTTTTGAGTAGGGATGAATTGAGTTCTGCCGATATTAGGTCGAAATATCTCGCTATGGTGAACTATTTTGATACAGAACTTGGGGCGTTCATTTCGCGTCTGAAGGATGAGGGGCTATTTGAAAATACGGTAATTATTATTGTTAGTGACCACTCTGTTCGCATGAATTTTGAGGAGAAGGGAGATTTACCGCCAATGGCCTTTATTGCTGTGAATTGTGGGGTGACAATGTCAATTCAACAAATTGTTGGCGAAATAGACGTATATTCTACAATCCTAAACCTCTTCGGTTTAACCGGGCCTCAGGGCTGGCACGGGGTCGGGCGATCAATAATTGATCCGCAATTGAAAGCAGCCTATGGGCCGGCGGGAACGGTTATTGGCGATGCCGACTCGTTAGAAGCCCGTCGCCTTAAGGACGCTTTTGAGATTTCCGATTTGATTCTTCGAACAGATTATTTTGCGCAGTAGCAGGGCTCCAAAAGGGTCAGTCTTTTTTAAGGCGGATAGTGTCGAGAATAATCTTGTTACGATTGGAAATTACTTGAAGAATCAGGCCAACGCAGAAAAACATTATTGCTGTAAGCATCAGGAATCCTCCGCAGATAAGCGTAGGGAACCTGTCGACTAATCCTGTATTGAAATAGTCTATAAATACCGGAATGTTAAACCCTATTGCCGTAATGGCCATTATGAGTGCGATAATTCCGAAAAATGACATAGGTTTATAATCCCTGAAGAGTTTCAGGAGGGTCAGGATAATGTTAATTCCGTCAGTTACTGTGTTTAACTTTGAGTGGCTATCGTTTTTCCGATCTTCGTAGGGGACGACGACTTCCTGAATCTTATAGTCATTAACGATTGCTGCGACAGTAAGTTCAGTCTCAATCTCGAATCCTGTAGACTGGATGGCCACATCTTTGACAAACCTCCGGCTGAATACTCTGTATCCGGTCAGCACGTCGTGGATATTCGATTTAAAGATATTGTTAATGAGCCATTTAACCAGGCGGTTGCCATTGTTGTGAAAAAGACGCTTGTTTTCCGTGAAGTATGATGATGACAGGCGGTCGCCGATTACCATATCGGCAGTGCCTTCTATTATCGGCAGAATCATTTCGAGGATATTATCGGCCGGATAAGTATCGTCTCCGTCAACCATTATGTAGACGTCGGCATCGACGTTCTTAAACATAGACTTTACGGCATAACCCTTCCCTCGTTGGGGTACTTTTATGACTTTTGCTCCGGCGCGGAGAGCCCTCTCTGCGGTTGCGTCCGTAGAATCATTGTCGAAAACATAAAAGTCGGCTGAGGGCAGACGCTTTTTGAAATCTGCTATAACTTTGGCAACGGTAGTCTCCTCGTTGAGGCAGGGTATCATTACGGCTATTCTTTCCATATTGCTTACTATTCTGAAATCTTTACGTAGAACGTCCCGAGGCTGAAGATGCTGACCGAGAATATCCGCCATACAAACCAATAGTGCATAAAACTATGGTTTTGCATAACCAAAATCCAGATTATCGGGAGGAGCCCTAAAAATATTAGTGACAGATATCTTTTTACTATTGAGGTGCCTCTTTTTTGTAGAGCCGCTCTGACTCCCCACAAAACAAGTATCAGGAAAGCAGCAAGGATGATACATAAAAGGATACCCTTACGCCCAAAATCGGTTAAAGAAATACTTCCGGACCGACATTCAATTGCTTCCATGACGCTCGCAACGATCTCATCTGACAAAAATTCGTAGGTCAGCAACCATTTAAGGCTCCAGATTCCGGCATAGCCGAACGCCCACATAACTCCGCAACCTATAAGGAATTTCCAGTCGGGTAAGCGATTGCGGCGAAGGAGGGCAACAACTGCCGGCAGTCCAAAGGTCATAAGAGGAGCGGTTAAAAGATCAAAAAATGAGGTCAACCCGCCTAAAACTATGAATAGTAAATACATCGGCTCAAATCCGTCGAGTTTCTTCTGCGGCATGAGGCCGATAATTATAATTCCTATAAGGGAGATAGCGTAGCATGCAACAAACTGCATGCTAAATGTAATAATCGGGAATCCGGTCAGCAGCATTGAAAGCGCGAAAACGACACATATATTGCGCCCAACTTTCGTGTAAATAAGCCACGCGGCGATGCCGAATAAGACAAGGCAAAGGATTAGATTTACGATACGTATGCCCCGGATATTCGTAATGCTCAACATTGGGCGAAGCATCACTTTATACCCGTGCCAATAGCGTGCATACGACTCGGTAAACTGCTCTCGACCGCTTGTTATTCTTGCAATAGAATCGCAACTATGGGTCATTGAGGTTGAGTCGATAAGGCTATAAACAGGTGAGTATAGCATACTTTCCCATTCACTGATCTCCTTTGGCTTTGAAATAGTGGAACTAATCATGAGAGCGTCCGTAAAGTTATCGCGTTGCAGCAGCGCGGCGTGTTTGACCGGACGATAATAATCTCCTTCCTCGCAGAGCAATGCAGCAGACCTGCGCGCATTTGCCTCTACTCCGGCTTCATCGAAATATGACCCGGATAAAAAAAGTGCTATAAGACTGACAATAAGTACAACAAACGTCAAAATGCACTTTATGGCAAACTGAAATAATTTCATGTCCGCAAAGTTAAATAAAATATTTGGGATTGTGAATTTATTTGTGATCAACCGGCTCGTCGTCTGAATATCTGATTCGTTCCCGAAAGTTATCATTTAGGAAATCCTCCGCCGGATTATACATAGCGTATCTAATTCCGGAAAGAGTCATTACGGCGTTGATAATCATAGAACTTGAAATCTTTTTAGTCAGGCTCTTGTTTACTTGTCCGTCCATTTCCGGCCGTAATGCCCTATATTTGTCGTTCATATATAAGTACATAGGGACATCCACGTAATCTTTATCTCTGCCGATAAAGTTGCGGTCGTCGTAAACGTTTTCTCCATGGTCTGATACGTAAATCATTACATAGGGCTCCGGGCTTGCTTTTATCATCTTGATTATTTCGCCTAAAACGAAGTCGGTATAGAGAATCGTATTGTCATATTCCGCAATTGTTTTGGCCGTTTGGTTTGTGACCCACTTTTTGTGATTGAATCCTAATATATCAGAGGCCTTAAATTTAGATTTCGCTTCCGGGTAACGGTCAGCGTATCGGGTGTGCGAGCCGAAAAGATGCAAGGTTATCAGTTTCCTCGCGGCAGAATCGTCCATCGCTTTTCGAACTTCCGGCAGTAATTCTTCGTCAAACCGTGCGTTCATATGGTCGCTGACGTTCTCTGAACCGATATACCGAACGGTTGAGGCTCGGCTCGCTATTACCGAGTAGGTCCCTTTATTGTTTCCGACGCGGTCTTGATTTGAAAACCAGTAGGTTTTGGCTCCTGCTTGGTTGAAAATCTGGAATATCGACGGATAATCACACCATGAGTCGCTATGGGGTATATCGCTCTCGAATGTTAAAATCTTTGGAACGCAATCGCCTGTGGAGGCGCTTGACCCGACTACATCTCTGTAAATTCCTATTGAGTCTTTTAGGGCTTCTATATTTGGAGTCGTAGGCAGCGGGTAGCCATATACGCTATGGTGATTCCTCGCAGCCGATTCTCCTATGATTAGCAGTATATTACATGGCTCCGAAGTCAACGCAATACTCTCCTTATAGGGCAATTCTCTCAGTTCGCTTATTTGCCGGGCAAATTCACGCTCGCTTTCAACTACCGAGACATAACATTTTAGCGTATGAATCAGGGTGAAGTGGTTGATACGGTTGAACCCGAAATTTGATATATAAAACAGATAATACACTATCCCTATAAGACTTCCGAGAAACGTTAAAGTATTAAACAGCAGATTCCCGCATCGTTTGATGATAAAGCCCATGGCAATCAATCCGATCAATCCGGTGAAGAATGAAACAGACATTAGTCCGTTGGCTAAATTATGGAACATTCCCGGCATAAAACCTCTGATTTCCGCAATATTGGTTTGCAGTATGACATTCATCAGCCTGGTGGATATGCCGAACCCGTAAAGTTCGACGCCTCCGAAGTTTACGACGCTTAAAATGCACTCGGCCCACCAAAACACATAGAATAGAATCTTCAAGAATTTATTGCGGCGCATTATCAGATATGCAATGGTGATGACCTCAGTCTTTAGGACTGCAAAAAATATGAGTCCTATGGGGTACATCAACCCGTAATCTCGTTGGTCAAAGTAGTGGATAAGTCCATACACTGACATAACTTCAACGATGAAGGTGATAAACCAAAATAATCGGGGTTGGTGGAGGTTGGAAAATCTATGTAAAATGCGTTTGCTTACTGTTATGGCGTTCATTGTTTGTTCGGGTGAATTCGACAGGGAGTTTGCCCAGTATGCGCAAAGTTAGGCAAAAAGTCTGACTCCTCAAAATCTTCGGGACGGTTGCTCTTATTGTGTTGTTTGTGGCTAAAGGCAATCAATAAGTCAACTTGCAGAGGGCTATCCTTAATTAACGATGTTTAACTCTATTCGGCGTGATAAGAATTAAATTCACAAAAATTTGCATATTTGGATATTTGATAAGAATTTTTAACGTTTGTGGGCGAAAATTTTTGCTTGCAAATTTTCCTATTTCGTGCGCAATTGTTAATTTTGCACCGACGTTGCCGTCTCGGTGGCGTCGCCTTATCTATCTCACGTCTAAAAATATTAAACTATATCATTATTTATGAGCAATTCTACCGTAAAACCCGCCGAGGGTAAACTCGGTGTCCTCGTGGTTGGCCTCGGCGCCGTGACCACTACCTTTATGACCGGCGTTCTCATGGCCCGCAAAGGCCTCGCAAAGCCCGTCGGCTCGATGACCCAATATGACCGCATCCGTGTCGGCAAGGGTAAAGACAAAAAGTATCTGATGTATAAGGATATCGTTTCGATGGCTGAACTCGACGATATCGTCTTCGGCGCCTGGGACGTTTATCCCGCCAACGCCTACGAGAGCGCTATCAATGCCGAAGTTCTCAAGGAAAAAGATATCAACCCCGTCAAGGAAGAACTTGAGGCTATCAAGCCCATGAAGGCCGCCTTCGACAAAAACTACGCCAAGCGCCTCGACGGCGACAACGTCAAGACCGTCA
>CAYUGU010000048.1:0-15881 GCA_964444345.1 uncultured Bacteroides sp. | reverse complement strand
AGGGCGCAACCTACTTTTTCCTTATTGAGACTGCAAAGGCATTTTCCAGAGCCTAATGAACCCGATAAGAGAAAAGTTAAAGGATGTGACCCTTTTTCTTTATCTTAATCGGTTGCCGCCATTTGCTTGTTTGGTCACAAAACTGAAACTGAAAACCTGTTAACCGAACAACAATATGAGCATACTTAGCCCGCTTGACAGCAGCGAATGGTTCGACGGAAAGATGGATGCCCGCCTTGAAAAAGAGCAGGAACTGATCGATGTCATTTCCCGAAATTATACCTCGGTCCTGATTGAAGACCCGGAGAATCATTGCGGACTTGATACGCTTTCGGCCCGTATGCCCGACCGGACCTTCATGACTATCGACCTGTCGACGCTCTCCGACGGCGATTTCCCTTTGGTCAGCAAAAAACTAAACGGATATATAGCCAACGGACAATTTGCCTTCGACGGCCTCCTCCTTGACAACATCGACCAAATCAATGCCGGAGCGGACACGGAAGATTTCCAAACGTTCGTTTGGCAAGCACTCAAGCGCGACAATACCGAACTTGGCGGTTACGAACTATACCCCTACAACACGGTTTTTCCCTTCGACAAAATGATTGTCGCCGCAAGATGCACACATTACCCCGAATACCTTAAAGACAAACACCTTACAACCTATATCCTCGAATTTTATCCAACCATTTAATTTACCATAAAAAACTATGGCACTTTTTAAAATTACCGCAAAACGCTCGCTGAGCGCAGTACGAATCCCCCAGGGAACCACGCTGCAAATCGCTACGCCTAATGGCGTCAACTGTCTCGACCACAACAAAATCGCGGCTGCCGTCAAGCAGCAGTTGGGTTTAGATGTGCACCCGAGCCACGTCGAAGTGAACTGTTTCAACGTAGAGAGAATCAGTTAATCCGCCCTGAGCCCGGACCCGCTATCCGGGAAAATCCCCACACAAAAAACTTATATTCAACACTTTATATGGCAACATTTAAAATCACCCCGACAACCACCGTTGCGGACCTCAAGGAGCAGTTCAGCAACGAAGTAGGCGGTGGAGTCCTGCGCGTCTACGACGGCCGCAGCGAAGCCGCTGAAGAGGCGACCTTAGTGTCGCTTGGAGCAAAAGAGGGCGAACTGGAATGCCGGACAAGCCGCACTGTCGGCAAGTTCGAAGAGGCCTTCCAAGACGAACTCAACCTCAAAGTCAAAGTCTATACGCCCGACAACTGGGTCAAAGTGTTAGACGGAATCACCCTCGCCGCCGCAGCCGACCTCCCCAAAGGCATGACCAAAGAAAAAATGGAAGAATTCCTCTCCTACCAGCGCCCCGAAAAAGAGGAAGAGGACGAAACCAAGTCTGCAGAAACAATAGACGTTAACGATGGCTATGACAAATCAGTGGCACTTGCACAAGAAACAACGTCTGCGGCCGCGGCCTTTCATAAGTTAGGCGATGGCTATGATGATGACGAAGTTAAAATCAGAGAAGACCTTACAGAGTACCCAGAAGACTTCTTCATTCTTTTAAAGAAAGATGGTCAGTTCTGTCTCTTCACTAACATGGATGACAAGGCTAAGAATGCCCAACAAATAGAAGAGGCTGACGAAGTATACTATCGGTATAAGAATGAGATCTACACCTCTGACGAAACGGAAGATATCGTAATGGATAATTCGGAATGGGGGTGCGAAGACTATTCATTAGATGATGCCATAGAAGATGTCCTCAGTGAAGCCAATGAATATGAATGGCCCGCAATTGACGTGGACTTCTACTATAACGGAGAGGTGTTCTTCTCTTTCACACTCTAATTTATGCATAATCCCAATGCATAAACTAAAATCATATCTAAACTAATATATGAGTGCATTTAAATATCGAAGTTTAACTGACTTGAAAAGAGTTCTCGATATAATCGTGAATAAGCGATTATATGGAGCAAAATATCTCTCCTTGAATGACCCGATGGAGGGACAATTTGAATTTGACTTAAATAAAACCTTCACTCACCCCGCTTTGCAGCAACTTTTTGACGAAAGAGCCAAAACGCTTATTTGCTCACTCTCAAAAAAGCATAATTCAGAGGATATTCCTAATAACGGAATTCTCTGGTCAATGTATGCTGATGAACATAGAGGTTGTTGTATTGAAGTTGACCCCGATGACCCTAATTGGCGTGAAGTTGATGTATATTACTCGGAATTACCTCCTATGGTAGATAATCCTAATGTAGAAGTAATCGATATACTTTCTATCAAATTCATCCAATGGGCATATGAAAAAGAGGTGAGGTACATCAATACCGACCCCGAAACGCCTTATATGAATGTCAAGATTAAGGCAGTATATCTCGGATGTCGGGTGAGTCAGGAAGATGTCAAATTTTACACCTCCCTTATTAACTCTATCGACCCTGAAATAACAGTTCGGCAGTTGAAACGGAACGAAATCAACTGGATTAGATAACCAGTCCGAGTTGACAGACTCACCCTCTACGCGGTTATTCCGTGCTGACGGAGGCCGCGTAGCGGCACACAGCCCCGTTAGGGGTGGTCAGAGCGTAGCCCCACCCCAGACCGCGTTGGCGGTCGCCGGGGCGGGGTTTGCGGTGTCGTCCCCCTCCAAGAGCCGCGTAGCGGCGGCAGAATTGACGGCGGCAAAAATAGTGCGCCGACTATGGAACCGAGAACTTCAAAGTTCTCGACGAATCGCAGATTCGTTTGTGGTGTCAGCCTTTGCGAGTATGGCGTCGTTCGGCGAACGACGCCTCCATATGAGGACCGTTTGGGTCGACCCATTGGTCCGTTTGGGGACAAACGGACCTCCCCATCTCGGCCTGCGATCAGAAAGCCGCGTGGCGGCGGTAGAATTGACGGCGGCGAAATGGTGCGCCGACTATGGAACCGAGAACTTCCAAGTTCTCGACTAATAACAGATTCGTTTGTGGCGTCTGCCTTGGCGGGTATGGCGTCGTTCGGCGAACGACGCCTCCATATGAGGGCCGTTTGGGTCGACCCATTGGTCCGTTTGGGGACAAACGGACCTCCCCATCTCGGCCTGCGACCAGAAAACGACGTGGTGGCAGAATTGACGGCGGCGAGGATGGTGCGCCGATTATGGAATCGAGAACTTCAAAGTTCTCGACGAATCACAGATTCGTTTGTGGCGTCTGCCTTGGCGAGTATGGCGTCGTTCGGCGAACGACGCCTCCATGGAGGGTCGCCTCGCTTCTTTTATATAAACCGAAAGGACCGCCGGGGCGGTCCTTTCGGTTTGTATGTTAGGGGGGATTAGTAGACGAGTTCGAAGTCGTCGACGTAGAGGGTCGAGCCGTCGCCGCCGGTGTAGTAGTCGCCTTCTTTGGAGGCGGTGCAGACAATGGCTATGTACTTAGGAGTGCGGGAGTTGGAGCCGGCCTTGTAGTCAATAGGGATTTCGAGTTGAACCATATCGGAGCCGGGGGTGGCCTCGGTCAGAATCTTCTCGCCGTAGGCCATGATCCAGTCGGCGTTGCGGTCGAAATATTTAGCCTTTGACGACTTGGTGCGGACAACGAAGGGAGCGACGCCGTCGGCCGTATCGGGGTCGGTCGCGTCAAAGAGGGCCACGAAGATATGAGCCATATCCATATCGCCCTTCTGGAGCGTTCCACCCTTTGAGTGGGTCACGGCAACGGGAGTATAGTGAACCCAGAGGCGAAGGGCTTGCGGACGTAGACCCTGGAAGTCGAACTCGCAACCGAAGCCGAAGACGCCGTCAGTGCCGTCGGTTTTCAGATAATTGCCCACGCAGATATTGCCGGCGGCGAGTTTACCGATACCCATCATACTTACGAACTCCGACTTGAGTTTGGCGGAATATTTGCCGCTATGGCGCTTCTCTTCAGAGTTGGTGGTTACGTTCTTGTTCAACGTGATTGAGCCGTGGTTACCGCAATCCCAGAAGGGGGTGCCACCGGCGGCCACGGGGATAATAGCCTTGTCGGAGCCGGTTGACCATTGCTCCATATCGCCGTTGGGTAACTGGGGAGTGGGCTTGGTCGAAATGGTCATCAGTTCGCCTTCGAAGGCGTCGCAAACGGCGCGATATTCGTAGGTCACGGTGCGCATTTCGGGAAGGGTCACTGTGGCGGTGAAGATGTCGTCCTTGGCAAAGGAGGCGCGGCTTGCGGCCTGCCCTTCAACGTAGGTCCAGTCGAAAGTGCCCTTTTCGCGATAGTTGAAGCCGACGTTTTCAACGCCGTCTTTGGCCACCTGACCGCGGAAGGTCACGGAGTTGAACGAGGCGTCGGAGTCAACGCTTTCAACGGTGAAGACGGGGGCCTCTGAAATCTTGAAGGTCAGGTTGGCCGTTGACTGCTTGCCGTTGGTATCGATTGCGAGAATTTCAAATACATAGGGTTCGTCGCTGTTGGGCAAGGAGTTGACAAACTTATCGTCGAACACGAGTTTCATCATCTGACCGCCCTCTTCGAAGTAGGCCAGTTCAGAGTAGATGCCCATGGCGGCACACTGGTCAATAATCGACTCGTCGGCGCGGACAAAGTCGAAGTCGAGGTTGCCGGGGAGGTTATGAACCTCAACGTCGGTCAGTTCGTAGGCGGTGCAGACGCAGACGCTCTTACGGCCAATCAGGCCGCTCTCGCCGGTGACGGGCTTGGAGATGTCGAAGCCATAACCGGAAATTGCGGGAGGAGTGGTGATAATGACGTTGTCCTCGCTCTCGATCATTGTGTCGTCAACCTCGATGGTGAGCCAAGCGGCACCGATTTCGCCGGCGTCGGAGTTGGAGCCGATGTTGAGGCGATATTCGTGGGCGGGCTGAACGTTTTCAATAATGCCTGACTTGGTGAAGGTCTTGCCGTCGGCCGTAGCGGTGAGTGTCCAGTCGAGCGAGGTAGTGCCCTCGGGCATCATGAAGTAGCCGCGGCGCGAGTCGGAGGTGCCTTCGAAGTCGAGGGTGCCGCCGCGATGGCCCACGGTGAGGGTCACGTCCGAAAGTTCCTGAGCGGTCAGTTCATCGTAGACAACTGAGGCGCAGACGTTGGCAATCTTGCATGTAACCTCAATCGACTTGCGGTCGCCGGTAACGATTTCTACGTTTTCTTCGCCCTCAAACCAGCGGTCGGTAAACGAGGCGTAGGAGAGCGTTCCGGCCCAGGCCTGAATCTTATACTGGCCGGAGAGGAGCGTGATTCCCTGCGGGGGCAGTTCGCTCATCGAATCATATTTGCGCACTACGCCGCCTTCGGAGTTGGTAATCCAAATCTTAGTGGTCGCAGCGAGGTCGTCTTCGGTTTCAGCGCGCGAAACGACAACCACGTCGGAGTTCACGCGGGCGGAGAGAAAAATCTTACCTTCACCGACGGGCAGGTTCTGCTCCTCGGAGCAGCCTGCAAGGGACGTCAGGAGAGCGGCGCCGCCTATCAGGGAAAATATCTTGGAAATTTTCATTTTTTCGTGAGTTTGGGATAAGATTATGCAACTTTAATAGTGAAAGTGGTCACCTTGACGTTACCCTTGCTGTCGGTAATAGAGAAAGTAAACTTCGAAGTAGAGCCCTTTCCGCTACCAAGCAACGGCATAAAGGTAGTAACATCCACTGTGGCCGACGTCTTGCCGACGATATTATCGCCGCAGGGGAATCCAAGGCCTTCGAGAGCCTCGCTCAATTCGCCGGGGTCGTTAAGTTTAAATGACTTTGCGAGGCCGACGCTTTCAAGTTCTTCGGCGGTCAAGTAGTCGGAGTCAATAACAACTTCAGCCACGGCGATTCCTTCGGGGCAGTTGATAACTACCTTTGCGGGATGGGCTTCGTCGAAGTCGGTATTCATATAGGTCTTGCCGTTGACGAGCGTCGAGCCTTCAAAGCCGAAACCGGTCTCATCGGCGGGCGGGGTAACTACGGGGTCATCGTTGCCCGGATCGTCAGGCAGTTCGGGGAGTTTGCCGGGCATATCGCCGGGGTTTTCGATAGGGTCTTCGATGCCGTCGCCAACCTCGCGGGTCAGGTCGTCATCATAGTAGGAAACATTGACCGAAACACCCTCACCATGGTTGACGCTGCCGGTCGGCGCATCGGGCTGCGGGGCTTCCTGGCCAATCTCGAAGGTGATTATGCGGTGCTGGCCGCCGGCAATGTCCGTATAGATGCGGGTAATGTTTTCCTGAGCGCCGTTGACCGTGCCGGTGAAGGTCGCAATAAGGGTTGTTGAGCCGTCGACCGTAGCGAAATAGCCATCGCGGGTCTCCTCGGGAGTGAAGACCAGTCGGCCCTCATCGTTAGCAAGAACGGTTACGGTCACGTCGTCGCCCATAACCTTGCGGAGTTTATCGCCGAAGACCACGCTGACTTTCAGCGAGGAGAAGGTGCACTTAATCGGGTCGACATCGGTAATCTCGTCAGCCTTAATCGAGAATTGCTCGGAGTTGCCCACGAAGTAGGGAGCATCCCAGGCAGCGCGCTCAACGTTGTGAGAGCGGACGTTGACAACATATTCGCCGGGGTTGAGGGTCACAATTGAGGGCATCTTGCCGTAGACATAGGACTGAACGGGGTCGGCCTCGCCGGGGCGGCAGATGTCGACAATATAATTTGAGACATCGACCACGGCACGCGAGCCGTAGACCTTATCGGCATTAGAGACTTCGACGCCGAGGGAGCGGAGGTTTAACTCGCCCTGACGGCCCGCGGGGTCATTTTCTTCATTGCAAGCCGAGAGGCTGCAGAGACCGGCGAGCATCAAAACCGCCTTAAAGATATATTTCATATTCATCGTGATTTCAAAAATTAGTAAGCGAGTTCAACATCGTCGATATACATATAGGAACCGGTACATCCACCGGAATTGTTAGCAACGCCATTAACATTCAGATAATTATCTGTAGCCGACGAGCGGAAACGAACCTTAATTTTTGCAGCCTTGCCCGCACCGCGAGTATAGGTAAGAGGAATTGACTTCTTTGTATAGTCACTCACCGGAGGTACGGTAATCGACCCGGAAGCAATCTCGTTTCCATTAACGTCAAGAACACTTACTTCTGCCAAACCTTCATCCCCATTATTATAGGCAGAATAAATTGCCCAGAATGAGAGCGAAGAAGGACGTGAGGCAAACTCGATGCCGTCTCCAAGTGTCATTTCACCCGCTACAAAATGGCTTGACTTGCCTATGGCTGTAGAAGCGCCATACCCTACAGTACGAACCATACCTGAGAAGGATCCGCTATGAACTTTGCCTGCTAAATCAACGCAAGAAGCGGCTGACTTTTGGGCCACAGCAGAAGTTTTCGAGAATGCTATAGAGTTATTCCCTACCCAAGGTTCATCAGGATCATGATAGTTCCAAGATAGGCCCACATTAGAAGCCTTTTGGGCAATCCAGTTTTCCATATCGGAGCCGGGGATTTGATCGGCTGCCTCAGTAGAGATCTTCAAAGTCTTGGAGTTCCAGCCGTCAACCGAAGCGCGGAGAATATAATTTGCGTCGGGGGTAAGACCTGTAATCAGGAGTTCAGCACCGGTTTGGGTTGCCTCAAGTTTCTTGTAGGTAGAGCCACCATCGGTCGAGCCATACATTTCAATTGCATGCTCGGCGGGATTGGCAACATCGGAAGTAACGGTTACGTAAGCCTTCGTTGCAAAAACATCGTTTGCATTGCAGGTCAAAGCGTAAGACATCGTAGGAACCTCAAACTCAACAGAAACAGAGCCGACGGTTCCGCGCAGTGTAAGAGGGTTCTTTGCAGAAGAGGGAACGGTTACGGTTATTACATAATCGTCTTCATTCTGACTTACAACCTTATAAGAGGCCGTCACCCAAAGTCCGCGAACATTCAAGTACTCCAGACGGAGGTTATCCTTGAGGTTGGGACCGTTGTAGTGGACGTTGAGGTCGATGGTGCCTTCGCCGGCGTAGGTTTGGGCGCAGGTCATTTCGAGTTCGAGGAGTTCGACCTTGACAGCGAAGGTCACGGGGTCGCAGGTCTTGCCGTAGATGTCGGTAACGGCCAGGGTAAACTCTGAGGCGGGCTCGTCGTCGCTGCGGGGCGTGATGTTGGGAAGCACGTGGGTAAGGTCAACGGCGGCAAACTTGTCGGTATTGCCGGTGAAGCCTGCGGCGCGCAGACCGAGTTCACTAAGTATGTTCTGCGCCTCGGCCGAGGGGTTGCAGAGGTCAACCTCTACGGGCCATCCCTTCTCAATCAGCGAGGGGCAGTTATGAGTGGTCAGGATAGCCTTGGTCAGGCCGCTGATTGACTTGACGCTAAAGCGGGGCTGGAGTTTTGCGCTCACGGTGCCTTCAACCATGCTGACCGCTTCGCCGGGAGTGAAGCCTACGGCAGTCACTTCGGGGGCGGGCTTGGAGAGAACTTCGTCGGAGATGTCGATTTCAACATCTTCGAGTTCAAGCATATCGTCATACTTGACGGTCAGGCCGTTGAGTTTGCCGTAGCCGTCGCCGGCCAGGGTTAGGGTCATCGTGTAGCAATGTTGCGCTTCGGCGTTGAAAGAGGCAACTTCCAGTTTGCCGGTCTTGCCGTTCTGCTTAACGAAGTCAACGCTGATAGCGGTTTCGCCGGGAAGAATGTAGGCCGGGCGGGTTTCGTTTTCAAGATAATCGATATATGTGCCGCCGGCGCCGAGGATGCGGGCGTCGATGCTCTTCATATATCCGAGCAACATATCATCGAAATGGATATAGAGCATTGCCTTCGAGGGGGTTGCAACGACAGAGGGTTGCGAAACCTGATCTTCGGCCACAGTGAAGTCACACGTTCCGAGATAAGCCTCGGCGTCGAAACCTTCATCTTCTTCCGAGCCGTAGGAGACGGTCAGCGTATAATCGCCGACAGGGAAGCCCTGGTCGGTAGGAAAGTCGGAATACTGATACTCTTCTTCGACCGAACCGTCGGCGCTCACGAGCGAGAAGGTCAGATCTTCGACTGAAACGGAGCCTTCGGAGTCACCGTCGGCTCTCGAAGAAGCGGATTTAACCACAGTGGGATCAAGTTCCACCAGAGGGAAGATGGTGCCGACGCCTCGACCCGAATGCAGCGAATCGTCGCTACAAGCGGAGAGAAGCAGGAGTGAGGTAACACTCAAAGCCCCAATGAAGGTTGCTTTCTTCATGTGATAATATGGTGTTAAGTATTTATGAATGTACTCTATAAGCATAATTTCCCTTGTTAGGGACGCTGCAAATTTATTTATAAAATTCCAATTGTGCAAATAATTACGGGTTTTTGGTGCATTTTGCCACGAAATTGGCATTTTCAACCAATTTATGAATGCGCAATAATTTTTCACGATTTTTCTTTCGGATTAAATTTTTTTACGTAATTTTGCACTCAAATGAGCACGAAAAAGAAAAACAAACTCGCCGCGACGTTTGACCGTTGGCGCCATAAGGGACTCAGGTTGTGGATTTTCGCCACAAAAGGGGTCTGGCGCGACCAGCGCAATACGCTGTGGGTCAGGTTCGTAAAAATTGTTAACCTGACAACCAAGAGTTTCCTGAGCACCGACCTGCAGTCGACCGCCTGCGCCCTTACCTACCGGTTGATTCTCGCGCTCGTGCCCGCCCTGGCGCTCCTCTTCGCCATTGGCCGCGGCTTCGGCTTCCAGAACCTGCTTAAATCGCAATTGTTCAACTACTTCCCCTCGCAGCGAAGGGCGCTTGAAACCGCCCTCGGGTTTGTTGACAGTTATCTCGCCCAAGCCTCCGAAGGACTCTTTGTCGGCGTCGGTCTGGTTGTCCTGCTCTGGACCCTCATTTCGCTCGTCGGAGCGGTCGAAGACGCCTTTAATAATATATGGGGCATCAAACACGGCCGCACCCTCTGGCGCAAAATCACCGACTACACGGCAATTTTCCTCATCCTCCCCGTCCTGATGGTTTGCGGCTCGGGCCTCAGCGCCTTTATGAGTTCGTCGATCGAGAACTACCTCCCGTTCATGACGCCGCTGGTTTCCGCCTCGCTCGATGTGGCCTCGGTTCTGCTCATCTGGCTCTTCTTCACGGGAGTCTACATGCTGATTCCGAACACTAAGGTGAAGTTTATCAACGCCCTCCCGGCAGGTATTCTCGCCGGCATTGCCTATCAGGTGCTCCAATGGCTCTTTGTTGCGGGGCAGATCTACGTCAGCAAATATAACGCCATCTACGGCGGCTTCTCCTTCCTTCCCTTGCTGCTCATATGGCTCCAACTCGTTTGGCTCTTCACTTTGAGCGGCGCCCTTATCTGCTACTCGGCCCAGAACATTTCGGGCTATGCCGACCCGGCCGACATCGAAGGCATAAGTTTCAAATATAAGGCCAAAGCGGGCATTGCGCTGCTTGCCGTGATTTCCCGCCGCTATCAGGAGGGAAAACAGCCGCTGACCGCCAACAATCTGCAGTTGGTTTTCGGGCTCCCCATCCGCCTGATTTCCACGCTCCTGCAGGAAATGGAAGAACTCGGGCTCATAAGTCGCGTCCTCCCAACAAAAAATCCCGAACTGATTGCCTTTCAGCCCGCCCGCGACCTCTCGGACCTTTCGGTCGGTCAGGTGCTCACCAAATTTCGCGCCTACGGCACCAAGAACTTCATCCACGAATTTGATACCGAGTTCGCTCAACTATCAGATATACTGAACCAAATCGACGAGACCACCTCAGCCGATATCGAAACCCGAATCCTTGATATTCAGGTCCCCGAAAAAGCGCTCAAACTTCGAACATAAACCCATAAAAAAACGTTTCAATTATACAACAGACTTTATGAAAAAAGTAATTGCAACCACCAAAGCCCCCGGAGCAATCGGCCCCTACAGTCAGGCAATTGACTGCGGCTCATTCGTTTACGCCTCAGGCCAGATTCCCGTAAATCCCGAAACCGGCGAAATTCCCGAAGGAATCACCGCCCAGGCCCGCCAGAGCCTCGCCAACGTCAAGGCTATCCTCGAAGAAGCCGGCCTGACGATGGAAAACGTGGTGAAGACCACCTGCTTCCTCGCCAATATGAGCGACTTTGTGCCCTTCAACGAGGTTTACGCCGAAGCCTTCACCGCCCCCTACCCGGCCCGCTCATGCGTGGCCGTCAAGGAACTCCCCAAGCAGGTTCTCTGCGAAGTTGAGGTGATTGCCGTAAAATGAATCCAATAACCCCCAAAATTTAAGTAACATCCTATGAAAAAGAAATTTATCTGCACCGTCTGTGGCTACATCCACGAAGGCGACGAAGCTCCCGAAAAGTGCCCTCTCTGCGGCGCTCCCAAGAGCAAGTTTGAAGAAGTGAAGGAAGAAGACGTCCTGAACTTCGTCACCGAACACGAAATCGGCATCGCCAAGAAGCTCGAAGCCGACGAAGAGATGATCAAGGACCTCAACGCACACTTCATGGGCGAATGCACGGAAGTTGGCATGTACTTAGCCATGAGCCGCCAGGCCGACCGCGAAGGCTACAGCGAAATCGCCGAAGCCTTCAAGCGCTACGCCTTCGAAGAGGCTGAACACGCTGCCAAGTTTGCCGAACTCCTCGGCGACGTTGTTTGGGACACCAAGACCAACCTCGAAAAGCGTATGCACGCCGAAGCCGGCGCTAACGCCGACAAGATGCGCATCGCAGCCAACGCCAAGAAAGCCAACCTCGACGCTATCCACGATACCGTCCACGAAATGGCTAAGGACGAAGCCCGCCACGGCCGCGGTTTCCACGGCCTCTACCAGCGCTACTTCGCCAACAAGAAGTAACCGCCCCTCCCCGCAACTAAAAAGGCGACCGCTCCCCGCGGCCGCCTTTTTAGTTGCTCTTTGCTCACTTCGTTCGCTCCACGATGAGGAGACGGGAGGCGCCTTCAGCAATCTTCGCGGCCAGGGCGTTCATTTGCTGAGCGTGAGTGTAAGTCATTGTCTGCTTTCGTGTATCATGAACCTTAGGCGCTATTAAAAGGAGGCGACCTTCGGCCATCAGATCGAACTCGCGACCCGAAGGGGCAAAACGCTCGCTAAAACCGTTTTCGCATATTCGGATATAATTTCCGCCCTGTTCTGATGCAAGTCTAAGCATCTCGCGCTCGCGCGGATGAATAAAAGGCGAGACCAACGTTCCGCCATTTTCAACGGCGCGTTTCCAACGTCCAAGATACGATTCGAAAACCTCGTGCGCAAACTTGCGGCTGAAACGGACCTGAAGGATTTCCGGAGCACGAAGAAGATGGATATTCCCCAAGGCGCAAACGACTTCATCATCAATCTTCAAGGTCCATCGGCGACGATAAAAATCGGCATACAGCCGCTTTATCAGCAATCGGCGCGGGTTGTCCCGAACGTAGAGAATCTGGCGCTCGAATATAAGGTTCGTAAAGGCTATTTTATCATTAAACCCTTTTGCAAAAAAGGAATTATCCAAACCAAAGCCGCGTGTTGCAGCCCCCATAAGCCACGCAACCGCACGGCTCAGTCCGCCCGGGAGCATCTTCTCCACTTTAACCGCAATATGCAGATGATCAGGCATAATAGCGCGCTCATAGACGCGAATCTGAGGATACCTTACCGACCATTCTACCAAAGCGTTATCAACCGCCCGCCCGGCAGCCGAAAGCAGAACCTCCGGAGCCGATGGCGTTCCGCCTATCGCTGACAGAACCGGAGTCAAGGCTCCTTTACGCAAAGTAAGCAAATATAACGCAGGGACGCAGTAATTATGGCCGCGCATACGCTGAAGCATTGCCGTCCCCTCATCGTGGGCCGAACGCAGTGAGGACATAAACGAGTTAGAGGAGGGCGAGGACGAGGACCTGGGCGGCTACCACGCGCAGGAACATCGTCAGCGGGTAGACCGTCGAGTAGGCTACGGCCGGGGCGTCGCTGGTCGAGGAAGTGCCTGCATAGGCCAAGGCGGGCGGGTCAGTATAGGAGCCCGAGAGCAGGCCCATAATATGGAGATAGTTGATTTTAAAGCACTTGCGAGCAACAATGCCGACAATCAGCAGCGGCAGGAAAGTGATGATAAAGCCCCAGATTACCCACCACATACCCGTCTGGTTGAAGACCGTAGCAGCAAAGTCCTTGCCGGCAGCGATACCGACCGACGCAAGGAAGAGGCAGATTCCGAGTTCGCGCATCAGCAGCGAGGCCGACGAGGAGGTATAGGTTATCAACTTGGCTTTATAGCCGAATCGCGAAAGGAGGATAGCAACCACGAGCGGACCACCGGCGAGGCCCAGTTTCATCCCGAAACCAACGTTGATTGAGCCGAGAAGGATACCGAAAAGTATACCCACGAAAATCGTTATCAGGTTCGGCTCATTGAGGCGGCGCATCGAGTTGCCGAGACGGTCGGCCAGACGGTTAATATCGTCCAGGGTGCCGACAACGGTCAGGCGATCGCCCATCTGGAGGCGCAACCCGGGAGAGGCGAGCAGGTCAACCCCCGCGCGGTTAACTCGCGTGGCGTTCAGATGGAAGGCCGAGTGAAGGCGTAACTGCCCGAGGCTCACACCGTTATACTTAGGCCGCGTAAGAAGGATTCGACGACTGACAACCTGCGCGGGATTCTCCTCCCACTCCATCTCCACAATTGGACCGAGGACGGCGCGGAAGGCGGTTTCGTCCTGGTTTGACATAATTACGAGGACCTTATCGCCGGTATGAAGAACGGTTTGCGACGTAGGAATAATCACTTCGCCGTAAGCATTCAAGAGGCGGGAAACCACAAAGTCACAATGGATTACGTCATGAAGTTTGACCACGGTCATCCCGTTGATGAGTTCGTTGGTAATCTCGAAGGTCTCTTTCAGCGGGGCTTGCATCGAGGCCTCGGCCTCCTCGTTGAGTTTGCGTTCCTCGTCGGCAATATTGATGCGGAAAATCCACTTGACGGCAAGCATCGAGAGGATAATACCGCAGACGCCAAGAGGATAAGCGGCCGCATAGCCCATTGCCATCAGGTCGGCATCGGCGCTCCCGACAGCCTGCTGGGCGGCGGCAAGTCCGGGAGTATTGGTCACCGCACCGCTCATCACGCCGACAAGGGCCGAAATCGACGTGTTGCCGTCGATATAAAAGAGGGCAACGACTATCAAGACGTTTAACACAACTATCAGCACGGCAAGCATATTCAGCAAGATGCCTCCCTGCTTGAACGATGAGAAAAATGCCGGACCAACTTGCAGGCCTATCGCGAAAATAAAGAGTATCAGGCCGAACTCGCGTATAAACTTGAGCACTTCGGGGTTGACGACATAGCCGAAATGGCCCATCAGGATGCCGACAAAAAGGACGAACGTGACGCCCAGCGAGATTCCGCCGAACTTCAGTTTGCCAAGATAGATTCCGACGGCAATTACAAACGAGTAGAGAACAAGCGTGGCGGCTAAGTTCTCATTGCCCGGAGCCAGGAGGGTTTGAAACAATTCCATGATGAATTACTTTAAGAAACCTTGATTTTTAAGGACTGAGAGGAGGACCTCCGAGAAGTGTTCATTAGATTCGCGGGGATAGCGAACATCGGTGAACACAGCGGCGAGACTCGGCTTGGAGTTCTCGGCCATAAAGCGGGCCGAATCGGGACGCGCCTCCAGATCGGCATACGCCCGGTCGATATTGACCGGTTGATAAGTCTCGCGGCTGCGTATGGCCTCCAGCGGGAGGCGCGGCTGCAGTTCGGCGGGACGTTCGGCGGGGACCCCGAGCGTCACGGTTATCACGGGGATGACGAGCGAGGGAAGCCCGAGGGCGTCGATAATCTGCGGGGCATTCCAGGTGGTCGTGCCGAGATAGCAAGTGCCATAGCCGCGCATCTCGGCAATGGTCACGAACTGCTGGGCAAAAATCGTCGCGTCGAGCATCGCGGAGATGAAACTCTGCAGATTGTCAAAGCCGGGGGCGGCGCCACGCTCTTCAGCCCAACGGGTCACGCGGTTGAAGTCGGCACAGAAAGTCAGCACGGCCGACGCCCCCGCGAGGCAGGGCTGATTAAAATGAGCCGGCGAAAGGGCTGCCTTGCCTTCCGCCGAGCGCGTAACAATCACGTTATAAAGTTGCATACCGCCACACGTGGGCGCATGAGACGCCTCAAGAAGCATCTCGTCGATTTCCTCGTCAGAGATGCGGGCGTCCGTGTAGTTGCGGATAGTGGCGCGAGTGTTAAAGTATTCCATATCTTGATTTTAAGTCTTCAAGTTCCATACCGGCGAGTTCCCAGAGGCTCATCGCGTTATCGAGTTTCTTGCCGAGGGCGGCGTGACGGTCATAAATATCGGGAGTCTGAGGTTCGCCGGACGCGAGTTTTGCCTCCAGGTCGGCGATTTCGGCTTCTATGGTGGCAATTTCGGCTTCGGCCTCCTTCACTTTCTTCGAGGCGCGGTTAATTGCGCGGTCGCGCTCCTTTTTCTCCTCATAAGTGAGTTTTTTCTGCGCCTTGGGGCTCTCGGGCTCCTTAGACGCTGCGACTTTCGCTTTCGGCTCGGAGGGCTGCTTGGTTTTGCGTTCCAGTTCTTGAAGCGAAGCGAGTTTTTTCTTCTCGAGAAATTCGTAAATGCCGCCGAGACATTCACGCACCTTGCCGCCGCCAAATTCGTAGACCTTCTCTACGAGTCCGTCAAGAAATTCGCGGTCATGGCTAACCACGATGACCGTCCCGTCAAAATCCTTGATTGCCTGCTTGAGGATATCTTTAGTGGCCATGTCGAGATGGTTCGTAGGCTCGTCGAGAATCAGCAGGTTGACCGGCTCCAGGAGCAGGCGAATCATGGCCAGGCGCGTCTTTTCGCCGCCGCTGAGCACCTTTACCTTCTTGTCGCTCGCCTCGCCGCCAAACATGAAGGCACCGAGGATGTCGCGGATTTTCAGGCGAATATCGCCCACGGCCACGCGGTCAATGGTGTCAA
>CAYUGU010000047.1:0-15922 GCA_964444345.1 uncultured Bacteroides sp. | reverse complement strand
GACCGGCAATGCGGCCTGCGCCTTGCGAAATTTCTTCCTGAATACCGCCGTCGGAAATGAAGGCATAGGTCTTATGGGCAACGATTTCGCCAAACTGAGCGGCAAGCATCCGCTCGGCGATTGCGCAGCCTACGGCCATTACGTGGCCTTGACCTAAAGGACCGGAAGAATTTTCAACTCCTCGCTCAACGTCGAGTTCCGGATGGCCCGGAGTGACCGAACCCCACTGGCGGAACTCCTGCAGTTCCTCCATAGAGTACTTGCCGGTCATGGCAAGAATCGAATAGAGCATCGGAGACATATGGCCCGGATCCATAAAGAAGCGGTCGCGGGCTATCCACTTGGGGTCGCGGGGGTCATAAACGAGGAAACTCCCGTAAAGGGCTGTGGTAAAATCGGCGCCGCCCATTGACCCGCCCGGATGACCGGACTTGGCTTTCTCAACCATAGCAGCGATAAGCACTCGGGCATTATCGGCTGCGCGCGTAATCATTTGGTTCTGCATACTGTCTGTTTATTGTATGAAATGCGGTGCAAAGGTACGAATTTTAAATGAAAAATGAAAAATGAAAAGTGAAAATTTCCGCCCTTTCGCAAACTTTTTTTCTTTGGAATAGGTTATTAAGAAGTAAAAAAAATTTTAATGATATGTTTAAAATGATTATGAGAAGCGGTTTAGCCGCACTCTCGCTAATTTTAGGAACAGTGACTATGAAAGCACAAACATCTTATATCTTCCTCGCTCCGGGAGTTGAGGAAGTGGAAGCAATCGCAACGGTCGATGCCCTTCGCCGTGCCGATATTCCCGTCGTAACCGTTGCGGTCAGCGACGGGTTGCTCATCAAGGGTGCAACGGGCCAGACAATCGTGGCCGACTCACTTATTTCTGAAGTAAATACCGACGATGCCGATTGGTTGATAATACCCGGCGGCGACCCCGGTGCACAAAACCTCTTTGCCAACGCCGACGTGAAGGCCAAAATTCTTGCCCATTACAATAAGGACGGCCGAATTGCCTCGATTTGCGCCGGACCTGCCGTAGTTCTCGCTCCTCTCGGAGTTCTCAACGGCAAGCAAGCCACGTGTTATCCCGGCCTTGGCGACGCAATTAACGCCAACGGAGGCCACTACGTCGAGCAGACGGTAGTTGTTGAGCCCAACCTGATAACGTCTGAAGGCCCTGGCACTACGCTTCCCTTCGCAATCGAAATAATCCGCGCAACCCGCGGCGACCAAGCCGCCCAATCCGTCGCCTCCGGAATGCTCATCCAAAAGTAAGCAGGCCCCGCCATTCAAACGGAGCCTGTAAAACCGGGAACTTCCACGCGCCCTCGCCTGGCAGTTCCCGGTTTTTTAGACGCAAATCATTCGTTGATTTTTTTCATGACATCGTGTAATCGCTGTTTGTTCTCCCGGGAAATGGATGTTGGAGAAATCGAGTCAGAAGAACTTCTTAATTGAGCACAAAACTTAAGCCAAAAAGTCGGGTCTTCAATGCGGTCTGCCATCTTGTTGTTTAGAGTTCTAAGAGCCTCGTTCCTTACGGATGAAGGCCATTCAGGGTGGCTATTAAGCGTATCTAAATGTTCATTATATTTGTTGATGAGAAAATCTGTGTAACTATTCTCATCTCCATTGAGATTGACATGGAAATTATCATTAGCCAATAATTGATAAAAGTAGCCGAAGGATTCAGAATAAACAGCCTCAGTTCGCTCCTTATAAACTCCCGTAGTAGAAATCTGTTGTTCTAAGTCAGAAGTAACACGGTTCAGAGTTATCTCACACTGTTCCCCGGGCTCAATCCACGTTTCAGCAACGAATTGCGTAGACGGAGAAATAAAAACAATGTGTTTAGTTGAATCAACAGTTAAATCCACTTTAGCCTTTCCCGTCGAATCAGTCGTGAAATTTATGTTATCTCCACCGTCTATTTGGCAAATCCATTTTTCAGAGACGGGAGGAATCGACACGATTTCAAGCGTAGTTGTCTCCGGTTTATTGTTCGAGCATGAGCAAAAAAGCAAGAACTGAATCGAAAAGAGAAGAATACTTTTGATTTTCATATTGATTATTGTATTCGAAAAAATGAGCAAATAAGTGCTGATACACTTTGTAAGGGTTAGTATATCAGCACTTTATCTTGGGGGAGCGACAGACGGGGCTCGAACCCGCGACCCTCGGCTTGGGAAGCCAATGCTCTACCAACTGAGCCACTGTCGCATGAAATTTTATGGTGCAAAGTTACGCATTTTGTTGCAACTTTGCAAGAGTTTTTTTAACTTTGTGGTTGAAAAAATGGAGGATAAACCGAAAATATTGCTGTTGGGCGATTATAGTAATTGCCATCGGGCTTTGTCGGCGGGCTTGCGTTCGCTGGGGTGTGACGTGACTTTGGCGTCAGACGGGAGCAGGTGGATGGATTGCGAGCGCGACATAGATATTTCACGGTCTTCCAGCAAGATAGGGGGGCTGACGCATTGGCTGAGAATGCAGCGCGAATTGCGCGGGCGTCTTTCCGGTTACGACATTGTGGCGGTCAATGACCCGATTTTCTGCCAACTGAAACCCGGGCGCGTCAAGGGGCTTTTTGACCTGCTGAGGCGCAATAACGGGTCGGTCTTTCTGACTTCGATGAGCACTGATATTGCCTATCTCGATATGGTCAGTGCGCCGGACACTCCGTTGCGCTATAGCGAATGGTTTGTCTACGGTGAGCCTTCGCGAATGAATCTCGCGAATCCTCAGGCTTGGAAAGACTGGCATTACGGTCCTTTGGTTGATTATCAGAATTATTTTTTCGACAATATCGACGGTGCCGTTTCGGTGCTTTACGAATATCAGAAGGGAATAGAGCGACGCTTGGGCCCGGAGAAGACGGCCTATGGCGGTTTGCCTATCCTGACGGACCTTTATGAGCCGGTTGACTTGCCGGAGCGTCCCGAAAAGGTGCGTCTTTTCCTGGGGCGTGACCGTAACCGCAAATTGATGAAGGGCTCTGACCTGCTTGAGATTGCCGCCCGTAGGGTTATAGAGCGCTATCCGGACAAGGCCGAACTGGTCATTGTAGAAAACCGGCCGTTTAGTGAATTTACGGAACTGCTGCGGTCGGCCCATGTGGTTCTCGACCAGATATATAGTTACACTCCCGCGACTACCGCTCTAATGGCTATGGCCTACGGGCTGAACGTTGTCAGCGGTGGCGAGCCTGAATATTATGACTTTATCGGCGAGACGGAGAATCGGCCTATAATCAATGCGCCGATTGAAATAGAGCCTTTGACCGCCGCTATCGAGGATATTGTTCTTCACCCGGAGAAAATCCGTGAGCGCGGACGTCGGAGTCGGGAGTTTGTTGAGAAGCATAACGATAGCCGGATAGTTGCCCGGCATTTTCTTGATTTTTGGAATGAACGGAGATTTGCCAAGCCTTGACCTCGCAGTAGTGACCCATCGGCCGGAAGGCATTGAGCGGGTTGCCCGGATGGTTCTCCCTCCGGTGGAGGGAGTGCGCTATGTAGTCTCCTGGCAGGACTCCCGGGGGGCATCGGTGCCTGATTCGCTTGCCGCTCGTCCGGACGTTGAAATCTACCGCTTTGAGGGCAAAGGCATTTCGGCCAATCGCAATAACGCTTTTGACCATTGTCGCAGCGATATTGTCCTCTTTTCCGATGATGACCTTATATATAATAAGGAGGGCTTGATGCGCCTGCGTGAAGTCTATAAGGAGAATCCTACGCTCGATTTGGCTACGTTGCAAAGCCAGCATGGTGACCCATCGCGTTTTCCCGCCGGGGAGACGCGGCTTACCGTGAATTATCCTGCTGGCTATTCGGTCTGCTCCATTGAGATTTCATTCCGCCGCAAGTCGCTCGGCGCGTTGCGTCTATGTCCCGAACTCGGTTTGGGCGCGCCGAAACTCGGGGCAGGCGAGGACGAAATGTTTCTTTTGTCGGCGATAAAGCGCGGAAAGGATTGCCGCTTTTTCCCGATTACGGTTTGCAGTCACCCCGCCGACTCGACCGGTTCGAAGCGCCGACTCTCGCGAGCCTATCTTCGCGCTTCGGGCTGCGTGATTGCCCTTTCATATCCGCTGACGTCGTTTCTACGGATTCCATTGAAGGCATGGCGACTAAGTCGCAGCGGACGCAGCGGTTTTTTCCGCGCCTTGGGTTCATTGACCCGCGGGGCAACTATGGCTCCGGGCCTCTTGAGACGAAATCACGACACTTTATGGTAAAAAATAAATAGCAAAATTCAATTACATATGTTTGAAAAACTTAGCGAAAGACTTGAACGGAGTTTCAAGATAATCAAAGGCGAAGGCAAGATTACGGAAATCAACGTGGCCGAAGCCATGAAAGATGTCCGCAAGGCTCTTCTTGACGCCGACGTCAACTATAAGATAGCCAAGCAGTTCACTGACACCGTGAAGGCTAAAGCACTGGGCCAGAATGTGCTGACCTCGGTGAAGCCCAAGGAGTTGATGATTAAGATTGTCAACGACGAACTGACCACCCTTATGGGAGGCGATGCCGCCAAGGTTAACATAACGGGCCAACCCGCTATAATCCTTATGAGCGGTCTGCAAGGCTCGGGTAAGACGACATTCTCCGGCAAGTTGGCCCGCAAATTCAAGAGTGAGCAGGGCAAGCGCCCCTTGCTCATTGCCTGCGACGTTTACCGTCCTGCCGCCGTCGACCAGTTGAAAGTAGTCGGTGAGCAAATCGACGTTCCCGTCTATTCAGAGCCGGGCGAGACCGATCCCGTTAAGATTGCACTCAACGGCGTGGCCTACGCCAAGGCCAATCATCTTGACCTCGTGATTGTCGATACGGCAGGTCGCCTTGCAGTCGACGAAAAGATGATGCAGGAAATGGAGGCACTGAAGGCTGCATTGAAGCCTCAGGAGGTGCTCTTTGTGGTCGACGCCATGACCGGTCAGGACGCCGTCAACACGGCCAAGACCTTCAATGACCGTCTCGACTTCAACGGCGTGGTGCTTACGAAACTCGACGGTGATACACGCGGCGGTGCGGCCCTTTCGATTCGCTCCGTGGTCAATAAGCCTATCAAGTTTATCGGTAGCGGCGAAAAGATGGATGCCATTGACGTTTTCCACCCTGACCGTATGGCCAACCGAATCCTCGGCATGGGCGATATTGTCTCGCTCGTTGAGAAGGCTCAGGCTGAATTTGATGAAAAGCAGGCCCGCGAACTCGAAAAGAAAATCAAGGCTAACAAGTTTGACTTCAACGACTTCCTCGATCAGATCAAGCGCATCGAAAAGATGGGCTCAATCAAGGATATCGCCTCAATGATTCCCGGGCTTGGCAAGGCAATCAAAGACGTTGAAATCAAGGATGATGCTTTCAAGCCTATCAAGGCAATTATCGGCTCAATGACGGCTCAGGAGCGCGAGAATCCCGATATTATCAAGGGTTCCCGCCGCCAGCGCATTGCCCGCGGTTCGGGTACCGAACTGACCGAGGTCAATAAGTTGCTCAAGCAGTTTGAGGAGATGCGCAAAATGATGAAAGCCGCCTCCGGTATGAAGAATCCCGCCCAGATGATGAAGGCCGCGCGCCAGATGCAGCAGATGAAGTCCATGATGGGTCGCGGACGCCGCTAAAGCGAATATAATATAACTTATAATATAAAGGATATGACAATCATAGACGGAAAGGCTACTGCAGCCGATATAAAGAAAGAGATTGCCGCAGAAGTTGAAGCCCGAGTGGCCCGCGGCGAAAAACGCCCGCATCTGGCTGCCGTACTCGTAGGCCACGACGGAGGGTCGGAAACCTACGTGGCCCATAAGGTTAAGGCCTGCGAAGAATGTGGCTTTGACTCCACGCTTATTCGCCGCGAAGCCGACGTGACAGAAGAGGAACTCCTCGGCATAGTTGCCGAACTGAATGCTAATCCGGCAATCGATGGTTACATTGTGCAACTTCCGCTGCCCAAGCATATTGACGAGCAGAAAATCATTATGGCCGTGGACCCCGCCAAGGATGTCGACGGTTTCCACCCGGTCAATGTTGGTCGCCTCTCGCTTGGACTTCCCTGCTTTCTTAGTGCTACTCCCTCCGGAATTATGCAACTTCTCGAACGCTATAAAATCGAGACCAAGGGAAAGCATTGCGTAGTCCTCGGCCGCAGCAATATCGTCGGCAAGCCTGTGGCTCAACTGATGATGCAGAAGTCTAATCCGGGCAATGCAACCGTGACCGTATGCCATTCTGCCACCCCCGACATTAAGGAAATATGTCGCACGGCCGACATTATTATCGCAGCCCTCGGTCAGCCCGGTTTCGTCACTGCCGATATGGTCAAGCCAGGCGCCGTGATTATCGACGTCGGCACCACCCGCGTTCCCGACGCAAGCAAGAAGTCGGGTTTCCGCCTGAGCGGCGACGTTGACTTTGAAAACGTCGCTCCCCTTTGCTCGGCAATCACTCCCGTGCCCGGCGGCGTAGGTCCGATGACTATCTGCTCGCTGATGTGTAACACCCTCCAGGCAGCAGCCGGCAAGAAGGCCTGATGCTCGCATTTCTGTTCGGTCTCCTCGGGCTGATTTTCCAGCCTATGCCGAAGGCGTTGATGCCTCCGGACGAGGCCGAACTGCTCTTTGCGGGCGACGCGATGCAGCATCAGAGCCAACTCGATGCCTCGCGCCGTGGCAAGACATATGACTACACCGGATGCTTTGACGCCGTCAAACCCTATATAAGCAGCGCAGACTTTGCCGTAGTCAATTTCGAGGCCTCCATAGGCGGACGCCCTCATACGGGCTATCCATGTTTCAGCGCCCCCGAAGAATATGCGTCGGCTCTTGTGGACGCCGGCTTTGACTATTTCCTTTTGGCCAACAACCATATCCTTGACCGGCGCGACAAGGGACTGCATCGGACAATCAATGCGCTCGATTCGCTTCGGATTCCCCATTCGGGCATTTACCATAATTCTGCGGCCAGGGATACGCTCAGCCCCGAGATTGTCCTTGTAAACGGTTTTCGGATAGCCCTTTTGAACTATACCTACGGGACCAACGGAATTACTCTTCAGGGCCCGGCAATAGTGAATTATATTGACCAAAAGAAGATTGGCGAGGACATTGCCCGCGCCCGCTCGAAGGGTGCCGAAATTGTCTGCGTCTGCATCCATTGGGGCGACGAGTATCATCTGCTCCCCAACGCCTCGCAGCGCGCTCTGGCCGACAAGTTGGTCGATATGGGCGTCGACCTGATTATCGGTGGACATCCGCACGTTATCCAGCCGATGGAAATCCGTCCGCGCCCCGACGGCTCGAAGGCCCTGCTCGTTTATTCCTTGGGCAATTTCCTCTCGGGGATGAAGACCGACGATACGCGCGGCGGGGCTATGGTCAAGGTGCGCCTAAAACGCGACTCAAAGGGTAGGGCGCTTGTTGACGATGCCTCCTATTCGCTCGTTTATGTTGACCCCGGATTTCGTCTCGTTCCCGTCTCGAAGGCCGATGACCCTCGGGCAAAGACCTTTCGCAAGCGGGCTGAAGATATTTTTAATAAACATAACAAATCGGTTCCGGCCGACTCCCTCTTTTTGAAATGAAACTGTTTGAGATCATAGCCAAAGAACATTTCTCGGAAAATGTGGTCAAACTCGTGGTCCACGCACCGAGAATTGCCCGTTCACGCCGTCCCGGCCATTTTGTCATAGTGATTGACAATGCCCGCGGCGAGCGTATTCCCTTGACTATAGCCGACGCCGATGTTGAGAAAGGCACCATCACCCTTGTGGTACAGGCCGTGGGCGATTCAACCCGCGCAATTTGCGCTATGGAGCCGGGCGAGGCCTTCCACGACGTTGTCGGGCCGCTCGGGCGCGCAACCGATATCCGTTCGGGCGGTACGGTAGTTTGCTGCGGAGGCGGCGTCGGGGTTGCTCCTCTGCTTCCTATCATCAAGGCGATGAAGGCCGCCGGGTGCAGGGTAATTTCAGTGCTTGCAGCCCGCACGAAGGAGTTGATTATTCTCGAAAAGGAGGTTAGCGAACATTCTGATGAGGTTATCATCATGACCGACGACGGTTCATATGGACGTAAAGGCCTCGTGACGGCCGGAGTTGAGGAGGTTCTTATGCGTGAACCGGTCGACGAAGTCGTCACTATTGGCCCTGCCGTTATGATGAAATTTGTTTCGCTCCTTACGGAAAAGTATAACGTTCCGACCGTTGCTTCGCTCAATACGATTATGGTTGACGGCACGGGGATGTGTGGTGCTTGCCGCGTAACTGTAGGCGGCAAAATGAGATTTGTATGTATCGACGGACCGGAGTTTGACGCTCATCAGGTCGATTTTGATGAAATGATAATGCGCTTGAAGTCATGAATAACCAGAATAATTCGCGTGACGCCAAATGGCGTGAAGAACTGCGCGCGCAACTTTCGGCCAAAGAACGCACGTCGATTCCGCGCGTAAAAATGCCTGAGTTGCCCGCCGATTTCCGCGTGACCTCGCTGACACTCGAAGTCAATCAGGGCCTGAGCCGCGAAATGGCCGTTTTGGAGGCAACCCGCTGCCTCGACTGCCCCGACCCGCAATGCGTCACCGGATGCCCTGTAGGCATTAACATTCCCGGGTTTATCAAGAATATTCAGCGAGGCGAAACCGCTGAGGCTTTGAGGGTTCTTCGTCAAACTTCGGCTCTTCCGGCAGTTTGCGGCCGCGTATGCCCCCAGGAAAAGCAATGTGAAAGCAAGTGCATATACCATAAAATGAAGAAAGAGCCGGTTGCTATTGGCTATCTCGAACGCTTTGCGGCCGATAACGCCACGCTCCCCGCCGAAGGTCGCCCTGAATCGAACGGCAAGCGCATAGCCGTGGTCGGCTCCGGTCCGGCAGGGCTCTCCTTTGCCGGCGCTATGGCTTCGGAGGGATATGACGTTACGGTTTTTGAGGCTTTGCATGAAATAGGGGGTGTGCTGAAATATGGTATCCCTGAATTTCGTTTGCCCAACTCAGTGGTCGACTCCGAGATAGAATCGCTCCGTCAACTTGGTGTACGGTTTGAAAAGGATACGGTTATCGGCAAGACCCTTTCGCAGGATGACCTTGACCAAATGGGTTTTGACGGCATTTTTGTTGCTTCCGGCGCGGGACTTCCCCGCTTTATGGGCATCCCGGGCGAGAACCTGATAAACGTTGTCAGCAGCAATGAGTATCTGACGCGAATCAACCTGATGCACGCCGGAACCCCCGGCTATGCGACTCCGGTTTTCCGCGGCAAGAAGGTTGCGATTATCGGCGGAGGAAATACGGCGATGGACTCCTGCCGAACTGCCCGCCGAATGGGGACCGAGAGGTCAATCGTTGTCTATCGACGTTCGGAGGCTGAGATGCCTGCGCGAGTTGAGGAAGTTAAGCACGCCAAGGAAGAGGGCGTTGAATTCCTGACGCTTCATAACCCGATTGAATATCTTGGCGACGAAACGGGTCGCGTAAGGGCTATGCGCCTGCAGCGTATGGAGTTAGGCGAGCCCGACGAAAGCGGACGCCGTTCGCCCGTTGCGATTGAAGGCGCAATCGAGGAGGTTGAGGTCGATATGGTGATTGTCAGCGTCGGCGTTTCGCCCAACCCGCTTATTCCTAACAATTTCGAGGGACTTGACGTCACCTCGCGCGGCACTATAGCCGCAAGTGCCGACACCCTCCAATCGTCAATTGCCGGACTTTATGCGGGTGGCGACATTGTTCGCGGAGGCGCTACGGTTATTCTCGCTATGGGCGACGGACGCCGTGCTGCTGCCGCAATGCACGCTCAACTTTCAAACAAATAAATCGACTTAAACGTTAAGTTTTTGTTATGACTATCGTTGAAATTAAATCCGGCGCATTGACCGCCGCAATCTCCACTCATGGAGCCGAACTGAAGAGTTTGAAAAGAAATGCCACGGAATATCTATGGCAAGGAAATCCCGAGTTCTGGAACGGGCAGTCTCCGTTGCTGTTCCCCACTACCGGACGCGTATGGGACAATAAATATCGCCATGAAGGCAAAGAATATCAGTTTGATATTCACGGTTTTGCCCGCAATAAGGAGTTTACTGTCGTGGATTCCCGGCCCGACCGCGTCACCTTTGCCCTGCATAGCGACGACGAGACCCTCGCCGTTTATCCTTTCCCCTTTTTCCTTTTCGTGACCTATAAGGCCACGGACAAGGCCCTTGAAGTTGAATGGATGGTACGCAATCAGGGTGAAAAGCCGATGTATTTCCAGATAGGAGCCCACCCGGCCTTCAACCTGCCTGACTTTGACCCCGCCGACGAAGTGCGCGGATATTTTCAGTTCAAGACCAAGAGCGAAATCGACTATCTGATTCCCCTCGAAAAGGGATGCGTTAACCCCGATGAGCCTCATCGTCTCGAACTCGACGCGATGGGAATGATGCCGATAACGGCAAAGACCTTCGATATTGATACATACGTTATCGACTCCAAGGATATTACTGCCTGCTCGCTCCTCACTCCCGAGCGTCTGCCTTGGCTTACGGTTCATTTCCATATGCCGGTTCTTTCGCTTTGGGCGCCGACAATCAAACATCCCGACTGTCCGTTCGTTTGCATCGAGCCATGGTGTGGCAGTTGCGACACGATTGGCTACGACGGCGAGTTCAGCGACCGTCGGGTAATGAACGCCTTGGAGCCGGGTCAGCACTTCATTACATCTTACCGAATTGATATTGACGCATAAGGAATATGAAGATTTTTTGCGAAAATTTTAGTTCCGACATTGAGGTTACCGGGGGTGAGACCCTCGGCGAAATCGCCGCTCGCCTTGACCTCGACTTCGAGCCGATATGCGCCCTGGTCAATAATAAGAATGAGGGCCTTCAATATCCGGTCTATTCCCCTAAGACCGTGAAGTTCCTGAGCCGCGAGTCTTCCAACGGCGAGCGCGTCTATGTCCGTTCGCTCTGTATGATGCTCTATTGCGCTCTTCATCGGTTGAATCCTTCGGCTCAATTGAAGATTGAGCATACGTTGAGCCGCGGCCATTTCTGCCGCATTAAGGGCGCGGAGGTGACTCCCGAACTGCTTGACGCGCTCAAGGCGGAGATGACGGCGATTCACTTGGCCGACATTCCTTATCTGCTCCACGAAAAGCCGACCGCCGAAGTTATAGAGGACTTTGAGCGTCAGGGGCTTCCCGATAAGGCCCTGCTGCTGCGAACGGTCCATGAACTTTATACAAAATATTATACCCTCGACGGCGTGGCCGACAGTTATTACGGCTGCCTTGCTCCCTCGACGGGAATTATTGACCGCTTTGACCTCGTTCAGTATCATGACGGTTTCATCCTTATGGGTCTGCAGCACGAGCACCCCGAGCAGGTCAAGATGTTTAAGGCTTTCACCGACTATGTGAAGTTCAATCAGGTAGTTGGCGTCAGCAACGTAGGCGAGATGAACCGCACGGTCGAGAAGGGCGATGCCCGTATGCTCATCAATGTGGCCGAGGCGCTCCAGAATAACCGCATTGCGCGTATCGCCGACGAAATCACCCGTCGCTACGACGAGGGTGGGGCGAGGATTGTACTCGTTGCCGGTCCGTCGTCGTCGGGCAAGACTACTTTCACCAAGCGCCTCTCAATCCAGTTGATGACCAACCTGCTGGAGCCTCAGATGATTTCGCTCGATGACTATTTTGTCGACCGCCATATGACCCCCAAGGACGAAAAGGGTGACTACGATTATGAAAGCCTCTATGCCCTCGATTTGGCGTCCTTTCAGGCTGATCTGCAGGCTCTTCTTGACGGTAAGGAAGTCGAACTCCCATACTATAACTTCGAAAAAGGGTGCCGGGAATATCGTGGTAACAAAATTCGCCTTCAAGGGCGCTCAATCCTTCTGATTGAGGGTATCCACGGGCTCAACCCAGAGTTGGCCGCCGGAATCGAGGCAAAAATGAAATTCCTTGTCTATGTCAGTGCGCTTACAACCCTGAGCATCGACAACCATAACTGGGTTCCGACAACCGACAATCGCCTGCTGCGTCGCATTATCCGCGACAATGCTTATCGCGGGGTTGACGCCGTCGAAACCATTCGCCGCTGGCCTTCCGTAAGGCGTGGCGAAGAAAAGTGGATATTCCCGTTCCAGGAGAATGCCGACGCGATGTTCAACTCTTCGTTGCTCTTCGAACTCGGAGTGCTCAAGGAGCGCGGCGAAACCCTCCTCAAGCGCGTTCCGCAGGACCGTCCGGAGTTTGCCGAAGCCTATCGCCTCCGTAAGTTCCTCAGTTATTTCCTCCCGATTGATGAACATTATATCCCCTCTACGTCGCTAATACGCGAATTTATCGGAGGCAGTTCATTCACCTATTAAACTTTTTGAATGGAAGAAAGAATCCTTGAGTTATGCCGTGAACTCAACCGGCATAATAAACTTTACTACGTCGACAACGCGCCAGAGATTTCCGACCGCGAGTTTGACCTGCTGATGAAGGAACTGGAGCGTCTGGAGGCCGAACATCCCGAGTTTGCCGACCCTCTGAGTCCCACTCAACGCGTTGGGTCCGACCTCAACAAGTCTTTTGAAAGCATCGAACATATTCGCCCGATGCTCTCGTTGGCCAACACTTACTCAATCGAGGAGGTTGACCAGTGGGTGGCTTCTGTCCGCAAACTGCTCCCCGGCGAGGAGGTCACAATTTGTGGCGAGATGAAGTATGACGGCACCTCCATTTCGCTCATCTACGAGCATGGGCGTCTGGTGCGCGCCGTGACCCGAGGCGACGGAACGCGGGGCGACATAGTGACCGATAATGTAAAGACCATTCCTTCCATTCCCCTTGTGCTTGACCCTGATTGCGGCGCGCCCGAGGAGTTTGAAATCCGCGGGGAGATTCTTTTGCCCTGGGCCGAGTTTGACCGCCTCAACCGCGAGCGCGAGGCCAACGACGAACCTCTCTTCGCCAATCCGCGCAATGCGGCCTCAGGCACGCTGAAGACCTTGAACTCGGCCGAAGTGAGCCGTCGCGGCCTCGACGCCATATTCTATTATGTTCTCTCCGACTCGCTGCCGGCCGATAATCATTATGACAACCTGCGCGCTGCAGCCAGTTGGGGATTCAAGATTGCTCCTATACTCAATCGACTTCATTCAATCGAAGAAGTCGACCGATTTATAAACCATTGGGACTCAGAGCGCAAAACCCTTCCCGTGGCAACCGACGGACTTGTGTTCAAGGTTGATTCGCTTCGTCAGCAACTCAACCTCGGATTTACCGCCAAGTCGCCTCGTTGGGCAATCGCCTATAAGTTTCCGGCCGAACGCGCCCTGACGCGCCTGCGCTTCGTTAATTTCGAAGTCGGACGTATGGGAATTGTGACCCCGGTGGCCAATTTGGAACCCGTCCTGTTGAGCGGAACAATAGTCAGACGCGCGTCGCTCCATAACGAGGACATTGTCCGTAAACTCGATATTCATGAGGGCGATATGCTCTATGTTGAAAAGGGTGGGGAGATAATTCCGAAAATTACCGGAGTGGACCTTAAGGCGCGCGTTCCCGGCTCGGAGCCGGTGCCTTTTGTGCGCGAATGTCCGGCGTGTGGAACGCCACTGGAGCGAATCGAAGGCGAGGCTTCGTGGGTTTGCCCGAATAAGTATGGCTGCCCGCCGCAGGTCATTGGCCGCATTGAGCATTTTGCCGCCCGCAAGATGCTTAATATCGACGGTATAGGCTCCGAAACCGCCGCCCAACTCTATGAGCGCGGCTATGTGCGTTCAACGGCCGACATCTACGACCTGACCGCCGAGCAACTGATGACGCTCGACGGCTTTGGCCCTCGCAGTGCTCAGCGCGTCCTCGAAGGCGCCGAGCAGTCAAAGTCGGCCCCGTTTGAGCGCGTCCTCTATGCGCTGAGTATCCCTAATGTAGGCGCGACTATGAGTAAGAAAATTGCTCGCGCCGTAGGTTCTATCGACCGCTTGATGGCAATGAGCCGCGACGAACTCTGTGCAATCGAGGATGTGGGCCCGACAATGGCCGACGGCATAATAGAGTATTTTGCCGACGAGCGCAATCTTAATAATATTGAGCGACTGCGAGCAGCCGGACTTACTTTTGAGGCCGAGGTCGACAGCCGTGAAGGGGGCTCAAATGCTCTCGACGGACTCTCGATTGTGATTTCCGGAACTTTCTCGCATCATAGTCGTGACGAGTATAAGGACCTCATTGAACTCCATGGCGGCAAGAACGTCGGCTCCATCTCGAAGAAGACCTCCGCGATACTTGCCGGAGAAAATATGGGGCCCTCGAAACTCGAAAAAGCGCAAAAATTAGGGATTCCTTTATGGACCGAAGAGGAATTTTTGAAAAAAATCGGCGAATAAGTTGTTAAATTTGCCGCGTTTAGTTAACTTTGCGCTCGTATGGATAAACTGAAGAACGCCCGCCTACGCTTTTCGTTCGTTTCTTACCTTGAAGCGAACGGCTTGCGTTCAACTCCAGAGCGGAACCATGTGCTCAATGTGGTTCTGACGATGCGCGGACGCTTCAGCGCCTCCGATCTTCTCTCTGCCTGTATGGCCGATCCGGATTCTTTTCGGGTTAGCCGCGCTACGGTTTTCAATACTCTCGGACTTCTGGAGAAGTCGGGGGTTCTTCGACGTGTGGCCCTTGACCGCCATGTTTCCTACGAGGTCATTCGCCAAAATATGCAGTTGAAAGCGCGTCAGCAACTTGTATGCTCCGGGTGCGGAAAAGTTCAGCGCCTTCAGGCGCCTATGCTCTCGGCCTGGGTTGAACGCCAGAGTTACAGGGATTTCCTCCCGTCGGGCGATACGGCTGTCCTGACCGTCAACGGCCTATGCAACAAGTGCAGGCGGCGTAACCGGTTAAAGTAAGAAAAATTATAAGAAAAAATCAATCATTATAAAGCAAAAATGAAAGTAGACGTACTCTTAGGCCTCCAGTGGGGCGACGAAGGTAAAGGCAAGGTGGTCGATGTCCTGACCCCTCATTATGACGTTGTGGCCCGCTTTCAGGGTGGACCGAATGCCGGTCATACCCTCGAATTTGAAGGCAAAAAATATGTTCTCCGCTCAATCCCTTCAGGCATTTTCCAGCATGGCCAGATTAACATTATAGGCAACGGCGTGGTTCTCGACCCCGTCCTCTTTATGGAGGAGGCTGAGGCTCTGCGCGAAAGCGGCATCGACCTTCCGAAAGTGCTCAAGATTTCCAAGAAGGCCCACCTTATTCTGCCGACCCACCGTCTGCTTGACGCTGCAAACGAAGCCGCCAAGGGCAAAGGCAAAATCGGCACGACCGGTAAAGGTATCGGCCCGACTTATACCGACAAAATCTCGCGCAACGGTCTTCGCATCGGCGATACGCTTTCGCCTGACTTCAAGGAGCGTTATGAGGCTGCTAAAAATCGTCATTTGAGCGCTATGGCTGCCCTGGGCGTAACCGAACATCCCACGCTCGACGAGATGGAAGAAAAATGGCTCAAGGCCGTTGAATATCTGCGCACTTATGACCTTGTGGATTCCGAGCACCTTATCAACAAATATCTCCGCGAAGGCAAGAAGATTCTTTGCGAAGGCGCCCAAGGCACGATGCTCGACGTAGACTTCGGCTCATATCCCTTCGTGACCTCCAGCAATACCGTCACTGCCGGTGCTTGCACCGGCCTCGGCGTCGCTCCCGGCAAGATAGGCGATGTCTACGGCATCTTCAAGGCTTACTGCACCCGCGTTGGCTCCGGACCGTTCCCGACCGAACTTTTCGACGCCGACGGCAAGCGTATGCGCGACATTGGTCACGAATACGGCGCTGTCACCGGACGCGAACGTCGCTGTGGCTGGATCGACCTTGTGGCTCTACGCTATGCCGTGATGATCAACGGCGTGACGAAACTCATCATGATGAA
>CAYUGU010000046.1:0-16613 GCA_964444345.1 uncultured Bacteroides sp. | reverse complement strand
GTGCTGCTCCTCGGTAGCGGCGCCCTCAAGATTGGCGAAGCCGGCGAATTTGACTATTCCGGCTCGCAGGCTCTCAAGGCTCTCAAAGAGGAGGGTATTGAAACCGTTCTTATCAATCCGAATATTGCTACGGTCCAGACCTCCGAAGGCTTTGCCGATAAGATTTATTTTCTTCCGGTCACGCCTTTCTTTGTGGAGAAAGTTATCAAGAAAGAAAAGCCCGACGGAATTCTCCTTGCCTTTGGCGGCCAGACTGCTCTGAACTGCGGTGTTGAACTCTATCGCAAGGGTATTCTTGAAAAATATGACGTTCAGGTTCTTGGCACTCCGGTGCAAGCCATTATGGATACGGAGGACCGCGAACTCTTTGTCAAGAAACTCGACGAAATTGATATCAAAACAATCAAGAGCGAAGCCGTCAGCACTACCTCCGACGCCATTGAAGCCGCCGAAAAACTCGGCTATCCCGTGATTGTCCGTGCGGCTTACGCCCTCGGTGGTCTCGGCTCCGGTTTTTGCGATAACCGCGAGGAGTTGGTCGCATTGGTTGAGAAGGCACTCTCGTTCTCGCCTCAGGTGCTGGTTGAAAAGAGCCTGAAGGGTTGGAAAGAAGTAGAATATGAAGTTGTGCGCGACCGATTTGACAACTGTATCACCGTCTGCAATATGGAAAACCTTGACCCGCTCGGAATCCATACCGGCGAGTCCATCGTGGTTGCTCCTTCGCAGACCCTGACCAACGAAGATTATCATTATCTTCGCTCGCTGGCAATCAAGATTATCCGCCATATCGGCATTGTGGGCGAATGTAACGTCCAGTATGCTTTTGACCCCCAGTCAATGGACTATCGCGTGATTGAGGTTAATGCTCGCCTCAGCCGTTCGTCGGCTCTCGCATCAAAGGCCACCGGCTATCCTCTCGCGTTTGTTGCAGCCAAACTCGGACTCGGCTATGGCCTTTTTGACCTTAAAAACTCCGTGACGAAGGAGACTTCCGCCTTCTTTGAGCCGGCCCTGGACTATATTGTCGTTAAAATCCCTCGTTGGGACCTCGGTAAGTTCCACGGTGTGCGCCGCGAAATTGGCTCGTCGATGAAATCCGTAGGCGAGGTGATGGCGATCGGTCGCACCTTTGAAGAGGCAATTCAGAAGGGCTTGCGTATGATTGGCCAGGGAATGCACGGTTTTGTCGGCAATAAGCATCTTGAGGTTTCAGACCTTGACAAGGCGCTGAAGGAACCGACGGATAAGCGCATTTTCTTCCTCGCTCAGGCATTGCAGGAAGGTTATTCCGTTGAGCGCATCCATGAGTTGACCAAGATTGACCGTTGGTTCCTCCATAAACTCAATAATATTGTCAATACTTCGCGTGAACTCGGCGAGTTTAAGTCGCTTGCCGAACTGCCGGTTGAACTCCTGCTGCAAGCCAAGCAGCAGGGATTCAGCGATTTTCAGGTTGCCCGTGCGGTGATTCCCAACGAGTTTGCTTGCGGCGCTCATAAGGCTGCCCTCGATGTGCGTAATCATCGTAAAGCCCTCGGAATTACCCCCGTTGTGAAGCAGATTGACACTCTCGCGGCTGAATATCCCGCTCAGACTAACTATCTCTACCTGACCTATAACGGCTCAACCAACGACGTTCACTATCTCCATGACCATCGCTCAATCGTAGTGCTTGGATCCGGAGCATATCGTATCGGGTCCTCGGTTGAGTTCGACTGGTGTTCGGTCAACGCTCTGATGACCGTTAAGAAGCAGGGTTGGCGCTCGGTTATGATCAACTATAATCCGGAGACCGTTTCTACGGACTATGATATGTGTGACCGCCTCTACTTCGATGAATTGACATTTGAGCGCGTTATGGATATCCTCGAACTGGAGCAGCCCCACGGAACCATTCTCAGCGTGGGCGGACAGATTCCTAACAACCTTGCGATGAAACTTGACGAGCAAGGGGTTAACATCCTCGGGACTCAGGCTCGCTGCATTGATAACGCCGAGGACCGCCACAAATTTTCGTCGATGCTTGACCAACTCGGTGTTGACCAACCGCGTTGGCGCGAACTGACTTCGATGGACGATATCAACTCGTTTATTGATGAGGTTGGTTTCCCCGTTCTGGTTCGTCCCTCTTATGTACTGTCGGGTGCCGCGATGAATGTTTGTTCGAATTCCGAGGAACTGCAGCGATTCCTGAAGTTGGCTGCCAACGTCAGCAAGGAGCATCCGGTCGTTGTCAGCCAGTTCATCCAGAACGCTAAGGAGATTGAGATGGATGCCGTTGCTCAAAACGGCGAAATCAAGGCCTACGCAATCAGCGAACATATCGAGTTTGCAGGCGTGCACTCCGGTGACGCAACTATTCAGTTCCCGCCTCAGAAACTTTATGTAGAGACTATGCGCCGAATCAAAAAAGTTTCGGCTAAGATAGCCAAGGCATTGGAAATCAGCGGTCCGTTTAACATTCAGTTCCTTGCCAAGAATAATGATATCAAGGTGATTGAATGTAACTTGCGTGCATCGCGCTCATTCCCCTTTGTTAGTAAGGTGCTGAAAATCAACTTTATCGACCTGGCAACGCAGGTTATGCTCGGCCTCCCGGTCGAAAAGCCCAATAAGAGCGCATTCGATTTGGATTATGTCGGAATCAAGGCCTCGCAATTCAGTTTCTCGCGTCTGCAGGGTGCCGACCCGGTTCTCGGCGTGGATATGAGTTCTACGGGCGAAGTCGGCTGTATTGGCGACGATACTTCCGAGGCGCTTCTTAAAGCGATGCTTTCGGTTGGTCAGCGCGTTCCGGCAAAATCCGTACTCCTTTCTACGGGTACGGCAAAGCAGAAAGCCGACATGCTTGACTCGGCCCATTTGCTTCATAACCATGGTTATACGATCTATGCAACCGGTGGAACTCACCAGTTCTTGAGCGAGAACGGTATTCCTGCAATTCGCGTATACTGGCCTTCTCAGCCCGATAAGCAGCCCCAAGCCCTTGATTTGCTCCACAACAAGGACATTGATATGGTTGTCAATGTGCCAAAGAACCTTACGCCCACTGAGTTAAGCAATGGATATAAGATTCGTCGCGCAGCGATTGACCTCAATATCCCCTTGCTGACCAACGCACGGCTTGCGGCCGCATTCATCTCGGCGTTTACCTCTATGACGCTTGACGATATAGAAATCAAACCCTGGAACGAATATTAAATGAAATATATCGGTGCACATGTAGCGGTTGACGGAGGCGTTGCTTCCGCTCCGCTTAATGCCCGGGCCATTGGAGCCCGGGCGTTTGCAATGTTTACGCGCAATCCGAGCCGCTGGAAATCCGAGCCGCTTTTGCCTTCTGAAATTGATGCTTTCAAGGCTAATTGCGCTGAGGCAGGTTATACTCCTGATGTTATTTTGCCTCACGACAGTTATCTGATTAACCTCGGAGCAAAAGACCCCAAGAAACTGTTCCTGAGCCGCGTCGCTTTTCTCGACGAGATGCAGCGCTGCGAACAGTTAGGCCTTTCGATGCTGAATTTTCATCCCGGGTCACACCTCAATGAGATGACCGAAGAGGAGTGTCTGCAGCGTATTGCCTCCTCAATCAATAAGACGCTTGCTCAGACTTCGGGTGTAAAGGCCGTTATTGAGAACACGGCCGGTCAAGGTTCAAACCTTGGTTTTACATTTGAGCAGTTGGCTTATATTATTGACCTGATTGAAGATAAAAGCAGAGTAGGGGTATGTATAGACTCATGCCATGCGTTTGCCGCCGGCTATGATTTGGCTACTCCCGAAGGGTATGAAGGAGTCTGGCGCCATTTTGACGAGACTATCGGCCTTAAATATTTGAGTGCCATGCACATTAACGATTCGAAAAAAGGCCTTGGTTCGCACGTCGACCGTCATGAATCAATGGGTCAAGGTGCACTCGGTATGGAGTTCTTCCGTATGTTAATGGCCGATCCCCGTATGGATAATATTCCCCTGATTCTTGAGACTCCTAACCCCGAAATATGGAGTCAGGAAATCGAGACACTTTATTCGCTTCCCGGTGCAAAATGAAACAAGATTATGCCCTGAAAAATCGTGAATGGCTCGAAGCCAAACGTCAGGAACCGGGCGTGATTACCCTCGATAAAGGTGTATGCTACAAGCCTTTGAAGAAAGGAAACGGCGCGCAACCTAACCGGGGTAGTGTCGTGACGGTCCATTACGTCGGAAAGACGATTAACGGCAAAACCTTCGACAGCAGCCGAGGCGGAGTGGCTCCCGCCTTCCGACTGCGTGAACTCATTCCCGGCTGGAGCATCGCCCTGACCCAAATGCACGTCGGCGACAAATGGGAAATTTACATTCCCGCAGAACAAGGCTACGGGCGTCGGTCATTCCCCGGCATTCCCGGCAATTCTACCCTCATCTTCGAAGTAGAACTCCTCGCCACTTCCTAATCTCTCAGGCGGAGGTTATCGCCAATGGTTTCAGTCAGGCCGTTGGCTTTCATCGTTTCGAGGGCTTGGGTAAGAGCGTTTTCAATGTTGGCGCTGCGGCGGTTATAGCCTAATTTGCGGGCGGTTATAAATTTGAGGTTATCTTCTTTAACGGAGAGTTCCTCGTTGAGCGTTTCTTTGAGGGCATTGATTATTTCTGCTTGGGGAATGTCCTGAATGTCGCGGTCGGTGTTCGGTCGGAAACTTGAATAGTTTCTGCAATCTTCTTCGCTCATCCAGAGTGCGCCACTGGGGTCAATGTAGAAGAGATTGGCAAACGATTTGACGGCCTGCTGGAGGGTAGGCGTTACTCTCCCTTCCTCTCTCAGGGCAATTATCCGTTTGCAGAGGTAGTTGATGGTGATTGGCTGCTCTTGGGATACAATGCGCTGCATTAGTTCCAATTCGGTCAATTTCTTAGCCTTGTTGGGTGTTGTCAGGTGAGCAACGTATTCCGCAGCATTTGTCTCCTTTTCCTGAATCTTTTCGTTCGAGAGGTCAAATTTCAGTTTGGGAGTTGCGGGAGGTGTGTTGTTGTCGTCACCGCCGTTGATTTTCTCAATTATACGGCTGAGAACGCGCTCTTTATGGTTAAACCAGTCAACGCTCCATACACGCATAATTTTCCAGTTCAGACCGGTGAGAACGGAGGGTTGAACCACTTCGCGGTCGCGGGTAGTATGGGTTTCACGATAGCCCTCGCCATCCAGAAGTATGCCGAGGAGATATTTTCCCGGGTTCTTCGGGTCTTCAACTGCCACGTCAACGCGGAATTGTGAGCGCCCGACGTTGGTAGATACTTTGTAGCCGCGTTGCTGCAGTTCAGACGCAATCCGGTCAGCCACAATGGAGCGGGTCTTCGGAGAGGAGGCCAGTGAGTTTGAGGGGAGCGATTGAGTCTCGGCATACTGGAGGAAATGCTTGAGGCCTTCAACGCCGCGGGCTTTTGAGCGACGAAGGTCGATATCGGAGGATTTAAGGGTTGAGAAAATATACATTTCCTGACGCGCACGGCTCACGGCAACGTTCAGTCGACGTTCGCCCCCGGCATTGTTCAGCGGTCCGAAGTTCATTGATATCTTACCATCCTTGTCCGGACCGTAGCCAATGGAGAAGAGGATAACGTCTCGCTCATCGCCCTGAACATTTTCAAGGTTTTTAACGAAGACAGGCTCGTACATTGCGGCTGCCGCATCGGCGAGCGCTTTGTTTTTTTCGAGCGTGTCCTGAAGGATATCCTCAATAAGGCCCTGCTGCATAACACTGAACGCGATTACGCCTATACTGTGTTTGCAAAGTTCTTTATCCTTCAGTCGGCGCACGATTTCATTGACAATTGCTTCGGCCTCAGCCTTGTTGCAACGTTTGCCTCCTTTTTCGTAGAATCCGGTTACGGGGACAAAATGCACTTTCGAGGAGCGATCGTCAATCGAAGGGAAGGTAATCAGCGAGCCTTCATAATACTCATTGTTGGAGAAGGCAATCAGGCTTTCGTGGCGCGAACGATAATGCCATGAAAGTTGCAGTGACGGAATGTCGAGTGTGCGACAGTCTTCAAGAATACTTTCCATATCGTCGATGCTCGCTTCCTCAACATCAACATTAGCCGAAGAGAAGAAACTCGTAGGCGGCATCTGCTTCGGGTCGCCCACGACAATCAAAGACTTGCCGCGAGCAATGGCACCGATTGCCTCGCTGGTAGGCATCTGCGACGCTTCGTCAAAGACCACGAGGTCAAACTTGTCGGCCCCCAGATCGATGTACTGGGCAACACTCATCGGACTCATCAGCATACAAGGGCACAGACGAGGCATGAGGGTAGGGAGTAGGTCGAAAAGGTCGCGAAGCGAAAGGCCGCGACCTCCGTTGCTGATATTTCGTTTTAGCAGGCCTATTTCGCTGCCTGTGTTGGCGTTGTCGGTCATCATCGGAACGCGGGATGCGAGTCGGGCATACAGTTCCTTCTGGGTCAGCACCTGGAAGTTTTCGGTCATCGAGCGATAGGCCGCGGTCTTATTGTCGAAAAGCATACCCTCGAATGTTGCGAGGACCTCCGAGCGTGATATTTTTTCGGCTGCTTTATGCCGGAACAAGGCTTTAAGGTACGCCTTATTTATAGAGGCGATGTCCTGCTCGTTTGATTCGAGAGCCTCCACTACGCAATTTAGACCTTTGCTGCGGAGTTCTTCGCTGAGTTCCGACCAGTGGTACCAATCGCGCATTGCCGACGGGTGGTTTGACCATTGTTCCAACTTTGCGGCAAACTGCCGGATATCATTCGGTTCGGGTACTTCTATCTCGCCATAGTTGCGTTGGAAGTAGCGACTGATAATAGAATTTTTTTCTCCGATTCCGTCTTTCTTTTTGCGGAAACTAACGAGAGTATCAATCAGTGAGTCTACCTCATCAGCCTTAATATACTCGTTAAATTGCTTCAGATGCTTAACGAAACTCCGCTTGGCGAAGAAGCGGGGTATAAACCATTTTGATTTTGCTTTTCGCCACTGCTGATATAGACTTTCAGGGTCCTCATTCAAGATTTCCGGAGCATTGTCGCGCAATATTTTTTCCTTCAATCCGGTCGCTTCATTCAGGCTTGGAGCGGCTTTGCCATAGTCGGAAAGAGCCTCTGAATCGCCTTTCAGTTTATTCGCCATTGAATTGCAGTCGGCCAGCATTGCGCGGTCAATTTTTAGGCCCACAAGAGGATGTGCCGAAGGTTGCCCTACAAGTTTGACTACTGTTTCGAGCCGGCTGCCAAGCAAGTTTTCAATTCCCTCGGTTCCCTCTTTGGCAAGCAGAGCGTCTATTTCCTTCTCATATCGGAAACCGGTCAGGGGTTCCTCGGCGATTGATTCGTAACGAAGGATACAATCATAAACCGACAGACCATCCTCAGAATCAGGCGTATGAAGCGCATTGATATAGGAAATCAGGTCTTTACGCTCGGAGAAAATCTTATCGGCCTGGTTTTGAAACTCGGCAGGCGAAACAATATGGACTACGTTAAGCGCCTTTTCAAGTTGTTGAAGTACATGGCGCTTGGTCGATTTATTTGAGTGAAGTTCAAGACAGAACGGGTCAAGCCCAATCTTAGCCAAACGACTTTGAACTACGCTGAGTGCCGCCATTTTTTCGGCCACGAAAAGTACACGTTTCCCGTGATAGAGGGCATTGGCAATCAGATTTGTGATTGTCTGCGACTTGCCGGTTCCGGGAGGGCCGTAGAGAATAAAGGAATTGCCCTCACCGCCTTCAAGGACAGCCGCCATCTGCGAAGAATCGACCGCAACGGGGATTGCCGTATCGACCGGCGACATACGCAGGTCAATGTCTTTCAAATTTGAAGATACACTGTTTGGAGTCCAGGTAAGTCGGTTGGCGACAAGGCTGCTGATTATATTGTTCTCGCTCAGTTGATCGCGGTGGCTATGCACGTCATTCCACATCAGGAACTTGCTGAACGAGAATGTACCGAGAATACATTCTTCTTCAACGTCCCATCGCTTTTGAGTTTTCAGTGCGTCGCGAATTATGGCAAATATAAGCGAAACGTCTACGCCGCTCTTGTCTGTCGGCAGAGGGTCAAGTCCTTTGACGGTGATGTCGAAATTTTGGCGCAGGAACTCCATCAGCGTGATATTCAGCGTAATATCTTCGTCGCGAGTGCGGATGAAATAATTTCCTTTCTTATAGACCATTTCAACCGGAAGCAGCAGCAGGGGAGCATAGCGGGGAGTGTTGCTTTGCTCGGTTTCATACCAGCGGAGTGTGCCGATAGCGAGGAAAAGCGAGTTTGCGCCGGTTTCTTCAATAGAGTTTTTCGCTGAACGATAAATGTTTTTGAGCGTCGAGTTCGTGTCGCTTTCAGGAAGGAAAGCATGAAGAACTTGATGCTCTATATCATTGGAAATCAACTCATGGAGTTGTTCCTGAAGTTTTGACCGGTTGACCTTGTTGCTGTTGTCTATATGAAATTCGACGTTAGGCTTCGCCATTATGCAATATTCCTTGCCGTCCTGAAGATGATCTTCAATGCGGTTGACATCAAACGAGATGAACTGGATTGCGCGGCGATGAAGCGAGAGATTCAACAGGGCGTTACGAAGAGAGAAGTCAAGGAGTTTGCGCTCCCAAATATCATATTTTGTCAACTCTTTTTTTGAGTCGGAAAGGCGGCTCAGGTCATACCGGTCGTGCTCCTTAATTTCCGCTATACATGAGTCATGCTCAATGCCTGACGTTTCGAAAACCCAGGTTCCGTTTTGTTCTATGCGGCTCGGGAGGGGGAGTATGCGTTCAAGTCGGCTTCGTTTAACGTCGATAAACATCTCGAAAACTTCATGGTTTGCCAAGTTCATCTCAGCCGTATGAACTGCCTCCTCAAACGAAGCATTTTCCTGAGCGACAGATGTACATTCCAGAACCAGCATCTCGTCGATTCCGCGCGAACATTTCTTTTCAATAAATGCCGCGTCATCGCATACGCTGCATGAATAGCAATCATCGACAAGCCATACGCCCAGATAGGCGTGGCCCTTTTGAAAGATTATAATGCAATTGATTCCTATGGCTTCCAAAACGGTAGCCATCAATAGGGTAAGTTCGATGCAGTTGCCGATTTTGGAAGATATTACCTGGTCGGGCATCGTGATTCGCTGTCCGACGGTTTCATAACTGGCAGGGAGTGAGCGATAAATGATTCCGAGGTCGTGGACTGCAGCAAAGACTGCGGCAACCTGTTGGCGAACATCGTTTATGTTTCCCGAATAATAAGCCGTCATTGAGGAGGAGCCGGTCAATTCCTTGAGTTTGGACGCACTCTTAACTATAAGATTATTGATTGACGGATGGTTAGGAGTTATAAACGAAGTAATCGTTTGCGGAAGAATGGTCGTTCCGGTCCAGTGGTCATAGGGCATCAGTTCAATGCTGCATGTCAGTTCACCGACCGTTTGGTCGCTGCTTGTGGCGGTCAACTTAAATTCGGTGACAACGCGCTCGGTGGAGGCCGCGAGTTTAGCGGAATCCGGACTTATATTAAACGGAACAACCCGGACTGTTTCGCCGGGATTTATCCGGCTTATTACTGCAGACTCAAATGGAGTCACGAATTCGCCGGAGCAGGTAATCCTGAGGTCATCGACAGGTTGCTCGGATATGTTTGTGACTTCAACGGTCTGACATACGGGGATTCTATTATGAAACAGCGCATAATTGGCTGTCTTCAGATAATCAGCATTTATTTTGACAAGATTCTTTTCCATAGAACAATCAGATAATGAGCCTACAAATTTAGCAAAATTTTTCCATTTAGGATTAAAGATATTTAAAATTATTTAAATTTCAGGTTTTTTAGCGGAATTTATATGCGCATCTATTGAATTGGCATTAAATTTGCTTAGGAGTTTAAGTATGAAACCAATCTTTATGAAAACTATGAATTTGAAATCCGCTATTATCCTCCTGTCGGCTGCTATGACGGCCTGCAGCGCAAACTCTTCGCCTACAGACTTCACGGAGGCTGCTGAAAGCAGCGTCAACGGAGTCGTCTCCATTAAAAGTTACGCAACGGCCTATGAGGCTCAGCCTATTGACCCGATGCTCGAATTTTTCTTCGGCCGTCAGCCTCAGCGCGCAATTCCCCGCGAGCAGCAGTTGGGGCTTGGTTCGGGTGTAATTCTCAGTGATGACGGCTATCTGGTCACTAATAACCATGTGATTGACAAGGCGCGTCGACTGGAAGTTACGCTTAACGATAACCGTACGTTTGACGCAGAGGTCATAGGGCGAGACCCTATTACCGACCTTGCTCTGCTTAAAATCGACGCTACCGACCTGCCGGTTATTCCTATCGGCAACAGTGACAACTTGAAAGTGGGAGAATGGGTCCTTGCTGTCGGCAATCCTTTTGGCTTTACCTCTACGGTTACGGCCGGTATCGTTTCGGCCAAAGCCCGCTCAATCGGCTCGGCTACGAGTACACTCAATGTCGCTCGACAGTTTTATCCAGACTGACGCAGCCGTGAATCCCGGCAATTCCGGAGGCGCATTGGTAAATACCCGTGGAGAACTCGTAGGAATCAATACGGCTATTTATTCTCATACCGGGAGTTATTCAGGCTATTCGTTTGCAATCCCTTCGTCGGTAGTTACTAAGGTGGTTGCTGACCTGAAAGAGCATGGCGCCGTTCAGCGTGCCGTTCTCGGCGTTTCGGTTCGCGAACTTGACGCCAAACTGATTGCGAGCATGAAACTTGAAGGGATTAACGGCGGTATTCTGATTTTGGAAGTGCAGCCTCAATCGCCCGCTCAGGCTGCGGGTTTGCAAACCGGCGACATCATTGTTGAACTCAACGAGTCGCATATCTCAACCTTTGCCCAACTTCAGGAGCAGATGGCGCTTCTTCGCCCGGGTGACCTGATTGAGATTATCTATCTGCGCAACGGCAACCGTAACCGCACATCCTCCCGACTCTAATCGGGGGGCTTACTCACGATAGTAGACGCGACGCACTCGAGGCGATACTGAGGTCAGGACCTCATAAGGAATCGTCGAGAGGGCGTCGCTCATCGTTTCGACGGGCAGATTGTCGCCAAAGAATTCAACCGAGTCGCCTACTTTCGCGCCGGCTCCCGTAATGTCAATCATACAGGCGTCCATACAGACATTTCCCACAATCGAACACTTCTTGCCATTAACCCAGACCACTCCTTTGCCGTTGCCGAGATGACGGTCAAGTCCATCTGCATATCCTACGGGAACAGTTGCAATTTCCGCGTCGTGGTCAAGAATGGTTCTTCTGGCATAGCCTATTGAAGTGCCTGCTTCCCAATGCTTGATGGATATAATTATGGAGCGGAGCGACGAAACCTGACGCAGCCCGGCGGTTTCAGGAATCCCTAAAGTGTCTATTCCATAAAGTCCGATTCCGAGGCGTACCATTTCAAATTGCCACTGAGGGAAGCGCGCAATTCCGGCCGAGTTAAGTATATGGCGCATAAACGGATAGCCAACTCCTGATTTCATCTTCTCGCATATCTCGGTAAAAAGATTCAGTTGGCCAAGCGTATAATCGTCCATATCCAGGCAGTCGGCAGTGGCGAGGTGGGAGAAAACAGACCTTACTTTAACAACGTTCGTTTTCCCGAGGCGGCCGCAGAGTTCGTCGATGTCCTCCTTTAAGAATCCGAGTCGGTGCATTCCGGTATCAAACTTTATGTGGACCGGATAATCGGAGATTCCTCTCTTGGCGCCTTCGCGGATAATTTCGTCGAGCATTTCGAAACTGAACACCTCAGGCTCCAGCCGGTTATTGAATAGTGAATCGTAGTTGGTCACCTTCGGGTTCAGGGCCATAATAGGCATAGTTATACCGGCGCGGCGCAACTCCTCGCCTTCGTCTACAACGGCCACGGCCAAATAGGCGGCGCCATGGCTTTGGAGCGTGCGGGCGAGTTCAAATGACCCGGCTCCATAGCCGGAGGCTTTCACCATTGCGACCAACCCTGTTTCAGGTCTAAGCATTGCCCGATAATGGTTGAAGTTATGGACCACGGCGTCGAGATTTACCTCAAGAACCGTTTCGTGATGGCGAGCCTGAAGCGTGTCAGCCAGTTGCGCTACTGCGCTCCCTTTTTCCCCCTTAGCGAGAATCAGTTCGTGCTGGAAATCGCTTAGAGTCAACTCTTTCAGCATATCTTCGCCTGAAGTGAAAAAACGACTGTTGGCCGGGAAAAGATGGCGAACTGCTTCATATTCATCTCCTATAGCGATTACTCGCGTAATCTCCGCGCGGCTTATAAGGTCTGCGAGTCCTACCATATTTGATTGCCCTTGAAGCCGGTCGAGGATCAGGGTCATTTTCAGGTCGTCAGACCTTCGGCGACGCATAAAGTCAATGGCCGAGGGCAGGGAGTGCTGGTCGCAACTGAAACGGTCGGCTATAATGAGGCAGTCGTTGACTCCCTGACTAACGTTTAAGCGGGTTTCCAAAGGCCGCACAATTGCGTCCGGAAGATCAAGGTGGAGATACTTGAGTGCAGCCTCGGTAATCATTCTGTCGCGCTCAAGCCAGGTGGCCGACAGGGGAATATTTACGCTTATTTTCAGGATAGAGTCGGGGAGAAGACGCGTGACCGCCTCATCCAATTCAGATGGGTAGACAATCACTTTCGCATCCTTGGCCAACAGGAGTTTTTCCTCACATTTTTCGTCGTAGGAGGCGAAGCCGCCGTTATGATGGCTGCGGTCTATGCCGCTGACAATCACTATTTCAGGCCGGACAATGCTTTCAAGTACACTCATCTCTCCGCGCTCCGAAACACCACACTCGATAACTCCGAACCGAGCCGACTCCGGAATGGCAAGAACGGATAACGGCACCCCGATGCGGCTATTGAAACTGCGCGGAGAGCGACCCGTCGGCGCTTCAAGGCTCAAACGTTGGCCAACCCACTCCTTAATGATAGTTTTGCCGGCTGAACCGCAAACTGCTATTATGCGGCAGTTGGCCAAATTATTTTCCCGATACTCCCGGGCAACCTCCTGGAGGGCCCGCAGCGGATTGTCAACTACAATAAATTCAGCATCTTCGGGGTTGACGCCTTCCGGAACGCGTTCAACAACAAAAGCGCGTACGCCGCGTTGAATCAGGTCTTTAACATAGTTATGCCCATCATTTGTCGGCGTGTGAAGTGCAAAAAAGATTGAGTGGCGTCCCTCGGAGAGCGAACGCGAGTCGGTCAGCACGGACGTGATTCCGTAAGTGCTGATAATATTGCGGATTTTTTCAATTTCTGTGTTCATAATCGACTGCAAAGTTAATGAAAATGTTTTGACATTTTGTAGTTAATTGAAAAATTCGTAACTTTGCAACTTGAAAACTGAAAGATATGACGAAATCAAACACCGAATCGCCCTCTCTGCTATTTGAAACCAGTTGGGAGGTATGTAATAAAGTCGGAGGCATATATGCCGTGCTTTCAACGAAGGCACGCACCTTGCAAACGCTTTATAAAGACAAGGTTATATTCGTAGGGCCGGACGTCTGGTCCTCCGCTAATCCGTCACCATATTTTACCGAAGTCGCTTCCTTGATGAAGGGGTGGCAAAAGGATCCGGGGTTGCCCGAAGGAGTAACCGTCAGGGTAGGGCGCTGGAATGTTCCCGGCCGTCCTATTGCCGTTTTGGTCAAGTTTGACTCCTTATATGCCTCGCTTCCGGAACTTTACGGCCGGATGTGGGCGGAATATGGCGTTAATTCTCTTAATGCCTATGGCGATTATCCTGAGGCTTGCGCATTTTCTCATGCCGCTGCTCTCGTAATTGAAAGCATTTCCCGATATATGGGCTATTCGCAGGGCGAGGGCGTGATTGCGCATTTCGATGAATGGACCACCGGAATGGGCCTTCTTCACGTTAAGAGTGAACTGCCCGCCGCGGCCACGGTGTTTACCACCCATGCAACCTGTATTGGTCGCTCAATCTGCGGAAACGGTAAGGAACTCTATGCCTATTTCAATGGATACAACGGCGACCAGATGGCCCGTGAACTCAATATGGAAGCGAAGCACTCACTCGAAAAAACGGCGGCTCATCAGGCCGACTGCTTTACGACGGTCAGCGACGTGACTGCCCGCGAGTGTGAGCAACTGCTTGAGATTCGCCCTTACGTGACGCCTAACGGGTTTGAAAAAGACTTTGTTCCCAAGACGGCGAAAAAAATGTCTGATGCTCGCCGGGCAGCCCGCAGCGCAATGTTGAAAATGGCTTCCGCCATTACCGGAAAGGCTCTTCCGGAAGATACTTTCTTAGTCGCTACATCGGGTCGATGCGAATATCGCAACAAGGGTATTGACGTTTTTCTTGATTCCTGCAATATTCTCCGTTCGGAATTGACTGATAGCGATTCGCCGGTAGTATGTATGGTAATGGTTCCCGCATGGAGCCGCAATGCCCGCCCCGAACTCGTTGACGCTATAAATAAGGAGTCGGTTAACGGAATTGCAGACCCTGTCATTACCCATGAACTGAATAATTACGATTCAGACCCTATTATAGGCTCCATACATCGTCTCGGCTTTGAGAATAAACCGTCTGACAAGTTGTTGATGATTTATGTGCCCTGCTATCTCGACGGGACGGACGGACTCTTTGGCGGATTGTCCTATTATGATTTGCTCCCGGGGCTTGACGCCACGGTTTTCCCGAGTTATTATGAGCCGTGGGGCTACACCCCGATGGAGTCTGTTGCATTCGGAGTACCGACGGTGACAACCTCGCTCAGCGGCTTCGGAATGTGGGTCAAGAACTCATTCGGGCCCGATTCGTTCAACCTGAGCGGCGTTCAGGTCAGCGAGCGCAACGATGGCAATTATTCTGAACTCTGTCGCTCAATCGCTTCGCGCCTCGAAGATATTCTCCGTGCCGACGAAGTTACTGTCAAAGCCCTTCGCAAGGCGGCTTCCGCAACAGCCGACCGCGCCGACTGGGCTCATTTTATGGAATATTATCTCGTAGTTTACGCCGATGCCCTTGCTTCGGCTAAAAAACGCACTAACAATAAAGAATAAAACCAAAATTATAATTTATGAAACTGCAAGTCAGCAACACCAATGCGCCCCAGTGGCGTGATGTCACTGTCAAGACTAATCTCCCCGACGCTCTCAAGCCTCTGGAGACCATTGCCCGCAACCTCTGGTGGGTATGGAACAGTGACGGCAAAAACCTGTTCCGTGACCTCGATCCTAATCTTTGGCGTTCAACCGGCGAAAACCCCGTGATGCTTCTCCAGCGTCTCGCCTCCGAGCGCCTTCAAGAGATCATTGCCGACGAAGATCTTATGGCCCGCATTAAGAAGGCCCACAAGGAATTTGAGGAATATATGGCCGTTCCGATGCGTTCGGACATTCCTACGGTCGCATACTTCTCGATGGAGTATGGTCTCTGCAACGCTTTGAAAATCTATTCCGGCGGCCTTGGCGTCCTTGCCGGTGACTATATTAAGGAAGCGAGCGACAGCCGCGTGCCTATGACCGCTGTCGGTTTCCTCTATCGCTATGGTTACTTCACCCAGAGCCTCAGCGTTGACGGCCAGCAGATTGCCAACTATGAGCCTCAGAACTTCAACCAACTGCCCATTGAGCAGGTTATGAACGAGGACGGCACTCCGATGATTATCGAAGTTCCGTTCCCCACCAACATCGTTTATAGCCACGTTTGGCGCGTAAACGTTGGTCGTATGAACCTCTATCTGATGGATACCGACTTCGACATGAACTCGGAGTTTGACCGTCCGATTACTCACCAACTCTATGGCGGCGACTGGGAAAATCGCATCAAGCAGGAATATCTGCTCGGCATCGGCGGTATCATTATGCTTCGCAAACTTGGCATCAATACCGACCTCTACCATGCCAACGAAGGCCATGCAGCCCTGCTGAACCTCCAGCGCCTCGTTGAGTACATCTCCGAGAAGCATCTTGACTTCAACGTTGCTCTTGAACTCGTTCGCGCTTCAAGCCTCTATACCGTTCATACCCCCGTGCCTGCCGGCCACGACTATTTTGACGAAGGTCTTGCCAACAAGTATCTGAGCCACTTCGCTCCCGTCCTCGGCATCTCCTGGCCCGAACTGATGAACATGGGTCGCGAGAACCCCGACAGCGGCGAGAAGTTCTCGATGAGCGTATTCGCCCTCAATACCTGTCAGGAAGCCAACGGCGTTTCTTGGCTCCACGGCGAAGTTTCAAAGAAGATGTTTGCCGGAGTCTGGAAGGGCTACGATTGGCGCGAAAGCCATGTAGGCTACGTTACCAACGGCGTTCACATGCCCACATGGGCCGCTTCTGAGTGGAAGGCTTTCTATGAAAAGAACCTTGGCGAACAACTCTTCACTCATCAGGCTGACCCCAAGGCCTGGCATAACATCTTCGATATGCCCGAGCAGGCTATCTGGGATATGCGAGTGCAGATGAAGAACAAGTTCATCAACTTCGTTAAGCGTGACTTCAAGGCCAAATGGCTTGCCAACCAGGGAGATCCCGGTGCTGTTCTCGGTATTCTTGACCGCATCAACCCCAATGCACTGATTATCGGCTTCGCCCGCCGCTTCGCAACTTATAAGCGTGCCC
>CAYUGU010000045.1:0-16719 GCA_964444345.1 uncultured Bacteroides sp. | reverse complement strand
CTACGCTGTGCCGTGATGCTCAACGGAGTGACAAAACTCATCATGATGAAGAGCGACGTGCTCGACGATTTTGATACTATCAAGGCTTGCACCGCCTATAAGATTAACGGCGAAATAGTTGAAGACTTCCCCTATGACGTCGACGGCCTGGAAATCGAACCGGTCTATACCGAGATTCCCGGCTGGAAAACCCATATGAGCGAGATGACTTCCGAAGGTCAACTCCCGCAAAAATTCCTTGACTATGTCGCTTTCATCGAAAAGGAACTGGGTGTGCCCGTAACAATCCTGAGTGTTGGACCCGACCGCGCGCAAACAATTGTTCGCTGAGAAGCGTTTCAACTTAAAAAACATATTAAGCCATGAAAGTTCGCCCGTTTAAAGGAATACGCCCTCCTCAGCAGTTAGTTGAGAAGGTTGCTTCGCGTCCCTACGATGTATTGAATTCCGAGGAAGCACGTCTCGAAGCCGAAGGCAACGAGATGAGTCTCTATCATATAATCAAACCTGAAATCGATTTCCCTGTCGGAACCGACGAACACTCGCCCGAGGTTTATGAGAAAGCCGTTGAAAATTTTGCAATGTTCCGCAATAACGGTTGGCTCGTTCAAGACCCTGAGCCTCACTACTATGTCTACGCCCAGACTATGGATGGGCGAACGCAATATGGCATAGTGCTCGGGGCCTCCGTAGAGGATTATATGAAGTCAAACATCAAGAAGCACGAACTTACCCGCAAGGATAAGGAGGAGGACCGTATGAAGCATGTACGGGTGAACAACGCCAATATCGAGCCCGTTTTTCTTGCGTTTCCCGACAATGAGGTCCTCGAAGAGGTGATTGCCAAGGTTGCCGCCGGAACTCCGGAATATGACTTCATCGCACCCGACGGCTTCGGCCATAAATTCTGGGTGGTCGACGACAAGAAACTGATTGAGACTATCTCAGCCGAGTTTGAGCGTATGCCCGCAATGTATATTGCCGACGGCCATCATCGTTCGGCCGCAGCAGCCTTAGTAGGCCACGAGAAGGCGCAGCAGAACTCGTCGAACCATACCGGCCACGAAGAATATAACTATTTCCTCGCTGTGGCCTTCCCGGCAAGTCATCTGCGCATTATTGACTATAATCGCCTCGTGACCGACCTTAACGGGCTTTCGCCGGCCGAGTTCCTTGAAAAACTCGAGTATGACTTTATTGTCGAGGATAAGGGCGAGGAGGTTTATAAACCCGCCGCACTCCATAACTTCTCACTCTATCTTGAAGGCCACTGGTATTCGCTGACGGCCCGCGAAGGGACTTATAACGACGATGACCCTATTGAGACACTCGACGTCACGGTTTCTTCCGAACTGATTCTGCAGAAGTTGCTGAATATAGGCGATTTGCGCACTTCGAAACGCATTGACTTCGTTGGTGGTATCCGCGGCTTGGAGGAACTCAAGCGTCGATGTGATTCGGGCGAGATGGCTGCTGCGATTGCCCTCTATCCCGTGAGTATGAAGCAGTTGATGGATATTGCCGACTCGGGCGCAATCATGCCGCCGAAAACTACCTGGTTCGAGCCTAAACTTCGCTCGGGGCTGATTATCCACTCCCTTGCCGACTAATTGCAAATTTTTCGCTCTGACGCAATAATTCCCCTCCCGTGTGCGTTCTTAATTTGCAAATGTGGGAAAATTTTCTTAACTTTGCACGCTTAAAAATCACCGGAACCCGTTAGTTGAACATGGTTAAACACATCGTAACTTTCAAACTCAAAGGCACTGACGCTGAGCGCCACCTCGCCGCAAATAGTTTCAAGGAGGCTCTTCTGGCTCTCCCGGATGTTATAGACGTTCTTGAATCTATGGAAGTCGGCATAAATCAAAACCCTTCGGAGGATTGGGACGTTGTCTTAACTGCAGTAGTGCCCTCGATGGCCGACGTTGAAACTTATGCCAAACATCCGGCCCACGTCGCTGCGGCTGCGATTATCGCTCCGCTCAAGGAGTCGCGCGCTTGTGTTGACTACGAGTTCTGAACCAACGATATACGATAAACTCTTCTTGGAAATTTTATGCAACAACTAAAAATCAGTCAGGCGCCTACCAACCGCGATCCGCTCCTTAACCGATATCTTCAGGAAATCGGCCGAGAGGAACTGCTCACGGTTGACGAAGAAGTGGAACTGGCTCAACGTATTCGCCAGGGCGACCAATCGGCCGTTGACCGCCTTGTGAAGGCCAACCTCCGTTTTGTTGTCTCCGTTGCCAAACAGTATCAGAATCAAGGTCTTGACCTTATGGACCTTATTTCCGAGGGTAACGTAGGTTTGCAAAAGGCTGCCCAGAAATTTGACGAAACCCGCGGCTTCAAGTTTATTTCCTATGCCGTTTGGTGGATTCGTCAGTCGATTCTTCAGGCTCTCGCCGAACAGAGTCGTATTGTCCGTCTGCCCCTGAATCAGGTAGGCTCTATAAATAAGATTCGCAAGGTCCTCAATAAGTTCGAACAGGAAAATATGCGTGCTCCATCGATTGAGGAACTCGCCAAGGAACTTGAGGTGCCCGCCGAAAAGATTGCCGAGACCCTCAAGGTTTCAGGCCGTCAGGTATCGGTTGACGCTCCCTTCCAGGAGGGTGAGGACAACAGCCTTCTCGACGTCCTTTCGAGCAACGATATGCCCGCAACCGACGCCGAACTCAACCGCGACTCGCTCACAACCGAAGTTGAGCGCGCCCTTATGCAACTCCATGAGCGCGAACGCGCAATCCTCAAACTTTTCTTCGGAATCGGATGTCAGGAAATGACCCTTGAGGAAATCGGCGTGAAGTTTGATCTCACCCGCGAGCGTGTACGCCAGATCAAGGAGAAGGCAATCCGTCGCCTGAAGTCCTCGAAGTCAGACCTGCTCAAGAGTTATCTGGCTCAGTAAATGGACCTTATTCCTTTAATGAAAAATCAAGCCGGCGTTTGTGCGTTTTGCACTTGCGCCGGTTTTAATGTATGCAACTATGCCGGCGCTGACCTTGCCGAGGCCGCTGCCAATCTTGAAGTCCTCAGGCAAAAAGTCGGAGCCGACGAGGTTTTTATGCCTCGTCAGACCCATTCGGCGCGTGTAGCCCTTGCGGGTGAAGACCTCGACGGAGTCGATGCTCTTGTGACCAATCGTCCGGGGCAACTTCTCTGCATCAATACTGCCGACTGCCTCCCGCTGCTGCTTTATGACCCTATAGCGCGGGTAATCGGCGCCGCCCATTGCGGATGGCGCGGGACGGTTGCGGAGATTGCCCGCCTGACCCTTGAACGTATGGAGTCGCTCGGAGCCCATAGGGAAAATGTTGTTGCGGCGATTGGGCCGCATATATGCAGCGAGTGTTTTGAGGTAGGTCCGGAGGTTGCCGCGCAGTTTCCACGCGAGGCTGTCGTTGAACGCGCCGGGCAAAAGCCTTGTGTAAGTTTGATAGAGGCCGTCAGGCTTCAACTTCCGGGCGTCAGGATAGTTGATGCGGCCGGGTGCTCGCTGACCGACAATCGCTTTTACTCTGTGCGTCGCCAAGGGCGCGAACTTCCTTTCCGGACCCTTTCGGCCATCAAATTACTCGAAAGAGGGTATTGCACCATTTCGGGATAATTGCGAACTTTGCACATATTTTTTTAGACATTGAATTCAAGAATAGATGCGTCTCAGTGAACTCAAACAGGGCCAGGAGGCTTATATAGTAAAGATTTTAGGACATGGGGCTTTTCGCAAACGCCTGATGGAGATGGGCTTTGTGAGGGGTAAACTCATTAAGAATATTTTGTCGGCGCCGATGCGCGACCCGGTCAAATACTCACTGATGGGCTATGAAGTTTCATTGCGTCTTGCCGAGGCTGAACTGATTGAGGTTGTGCCCGACGATGCGGAACTCCCCGCCTTGATTTCCGATAAGCATTTGCTGGCCAACGAAGATGCGCCGGTTGAGCGGGAAGTTGACCTTCAGCGCCATACGATTACCGTTGCCCTCATCGGCAACCCCAACTGCGGCAAAACTTCGCTCTTCAACTTCGCCTCGGGCGCTTCGGAGCATGTTGGTAACTACTCCGGAGTGACAGTTGACGCCAAGGTGGGATACTTCGAGCATGGGGGTTATCGATTTAAGATTGTTGACCTTCCCGGGACCTATTCGCTGGCGGCTTACTCGCCCGAAGAACTTTATGTGCGCCGCTATTTGAGAGATGAGACTCCTGACGTGATTGTCAACGTGGTCGTTGCAAGCAATTTGGCCCGCAATCTCTATCTGACTACCGACCTCATCAATATGGACCGCTCGATGGTCATTGCGCTCAATATGTTTGACGAACTCGAAGAGAGTGGGGCGGTGCTTGATTATCAGACGCTTGGCGCAATGCTTGGCGTGCCTATCATCCCTACGGTAAGCAAGACCGGGCAGGGCGTTTCCGAACTGTTTGACGCGATTATACGGGTCTATGAAGGAAAGGAACCCGCCGTGCGCCATATCCACGTAACCCTCGGCGAGGACATTGAGAAGGCCGTTAGCGAAGTCAAAACAATCCTGAAGGCTGACCGCTCCATATTGCCGCAATTCTCTCCGCGCTATGTCGCAATCAAGTTTCTTGAAAAAGATTCGGAAGTTGAAGAGATCATCAAACAGATGCCGCAATATGACGAACTCTGTGTTATCCGTAAGACTCATCGCGACCGTATTTCATATCTGCGCCAGGAGGATGTTTCTGCCGCTATCGCTGCCGAAAAATATGGCTTTATCGACGGCGCGCTGACTGAAACCATGTCGGGCGAAGTGCAAACCTCCAATCGCTCCACTGCAATCATTGATACCTTTGTAACTAACCGCCTCTTCGGTATCCCGCTCTTTCTCGCAGTGATGCTTTTCGTTTTCTGGTTGACATTCTCGGTTGGCGCATACCCGATGGAATGGATTGAGTCAGCCGTTGACTGGATTGGCCAAACCGCCTCGCGGCTGATGCCCCCGGGGCCGTTGACCGACCTGGTTGTAGACGGTATTATAGGGGGCGTCGGCGCCGTCATTGTATTCCTCCCGAATATTTTGATTCTCTATGCCTGTATCTCCTTTATGGAAGATTCCGGCTATATGGCTCGTGCCGCATTCATTATGGATAAGGCGATGCACAAAATCGGACTCCACGGAAAAAGTTTTATCCCGTTGATGATGGGCTTCGGTTGTAACGTCCCGGCAGTAATGGCAACTCGAGCAATCGAGAGCCGCACCTCGCGCCTGATAACTATTCTGATTAACCCCTTTATGAGTTGTTCGGCGCGTCTGCCAATCTACGTTTTGCTTATCGGGACATTCTTCTCAACCCATGCCGCCTTGGTGTTCTTTGGCCTTTATGCTCTCGGGGTCCTTGCGGCTGTGATTACGGCGAGGCTGCTGCGCCGCTTTGTCTGGAAGACAGATGAGACTCCGTTTGTAATGGAGTTGCCTCCCTATAGAGTTCCGACGCTTAAAGCCACGTTGCTTCACACCTGGGGCAAAGGGAAGCAATATCTAAAGAAGATGGGCGGAATCATCCTTGTTGCTTGCATAATTGTCTGGGCTCTTGATTATTTTCCGATTCACGACACGGCAAAAGAGTCGCAGACCGTGGTTGCCGAGAATTTCGATGACTCGAAAATCGACCCGTCGCGCGACTCTTATCTGGAGATGATGGGTAAAGCCGTCAATCCCGTTATGCGTCCTTTGGGGATGCATTGGAAAGCCACTGTTGCGGCAATAGCCGGAATTCCCGCCAAGGAGATTGTTGTCAGCACGTTGGGAGTGCTTTATGCCGACTCCGATACTATCGACAATCGTTCGCTTGGTGAGCGCTTGACCGCCGGGTCAACCCCTGACTTCACTCCTGCTTCCGCTCTGGCCTTCCTCGTCTTTATTTTGCTGTATTGTCCTTGCATAGCGACTATTACGGCTATTGCCAAAGAAACAGGCTCATGGCGTTACGGGGTCTTCTCGGCGGTTTACAACACGCTCCTGGCATGGCTTTTTGCCTTTGCCACTTACAGGATTTGTTTGCTGCTTAGTGTTTAGTGTTTAGTGTTTAGCGGGAGAGGGCTTGTTCGGCGGCTTGGACAAGTTCGTCGGCCGGCATTTCGCCTTTGTCGCGCCAAACTTCGCGGCCATTTCTGAAAATGATGAAGGTGGGGACGGTGGTTGCTCCGGCTTCGTCGGCGTCATCGGGATATTTGTCGATGTCAAACTGATAGACGGGTACCTGACCGTTAAGTTGGTTGCGTACTTCGTCAACAACGGGCATCATTCGCTGGCAATGAGGACACCAGGTGGCGTAGAATTCAATGAGTACGACTCCGGTCTGGTTTTTGGCTTGCTGGTAGTTCATAAGTATTTAGTTGTTAAAGGTTTTAGTTACGCTATGATAACGCGCCGGCTGCTTAAAAGGTTGATTGTTGATAATTTTTTTGGGATTTTTTAGAATTTATATTGAAATTTTATGTAACTTTGCAAATGATTTGGGTTAAATAAACCCCCGATGAAAAAGTAATGTCTGAACTGATTAACCGTCACATTTCCACTCTCTTGCGCCGACATGATTGCGTTATCGTGCCGGGAATAGGTGCGTTTGTGGCTACGCGTCAATCGGCTCAGTATGATGAAGTTACCGGTCGGTTTATGCCTCCTGCGAGGTTAATCTCGTTCAATCCTGCAATTACGCATGATGACGGATTGCTCGCCTCCTCAATCAGCCGCCGGCAGAAAATCAGTTTCGAACAGGCTCGCGAATCCGTTTCCGAGGAAGCCGAACTGATGCGCCGCCGTCTTAAGGCCGAGGGCTCGCTGAACGTAACGAGGGTAGGGACCTTGTTGCGCCATTCCGATTCGCGTCTTGACTTCCGTCCGCATCACAGTTGGCTGATGAGCCTGCCGGCCGTGGTTTGTCAGCAGGCGACTCATAAGCCTGCGTTTGAAATTGTCAAGCCGGATGTTGACGATGAAAAGTCTGTTGCCATTGTGCGCGTGCCGCTCCATTTCCGTCGATTGCGCGCAGCCGTGGCCGCTATGGTTATTTTCCTGATAGGCTTCGCACTGTCAACGCCTATTGACCTCCGTCAGGCTCAAAACGCTTCGCTCGCCGCTCCGACTTTTACGGCTCCTGAACCCGTAGTGTATGAAACTCCGGTTGCGCCCGAAAATTTGGAGTTGAGCATCGCGTCGGCACCTGCCGACGGTCATTTGTCGATTGTCAAGCCCGAACCTCAATTGCCTATGAACTACGTAGTTGTGGTCGCTTCGTTGGCGTCTGAGGCTCAGGCAATGGAGTTTATCAAGACCTCTAAATTTCCCGGACTTAAATTTTTCCGTAGCGGCGATAAATTTCGCGTATTTGCTGCCGCCGGAGCCACTGCCGAGGATGCCGCGGCTTCTGCCGATAATATCAGCGGTCTCCGCTCGGCTTTTCCTGATGCCTGGGTATGCCGTCGTTAATCCGTAAAATACTGGTGTTATCCCTTTTGTTGCTGACAAGTAATCTTGCCGGCGCTCAACTTATTTTTGGTAACCTCCCTTATGAGGCCATTGAGATAATCCCTTGGTCATCGACCGGGTTGGATTATATCTACGTTGTCCCGCAGATTGCCGGCGCAACAGTCGGAGTAGAGGGGACGGATGCCTCCTGGGTGCGCTTTAGCGCAATGGGTGGAGCCTATGGTGAGCCGGCGGCTTCGACCGTCTCCGGTTCAATGAGTCAACTGATTAAACCCGAAGGAAATGTCGGATATGCCGTGACCGTTGGAGGGAAAACCCGATATTATTGGATTATAGATCATTCCGCTTATCCATTTGCGCTGCGCGACATCAGCCTTGACCGTACTGAATCAGACTGTTCAACGGCATATTTGACAGTTGATGGCGAGGGCGAGCGGTTGCCTTATTACAGTATCACCGGCGCCCCGCAATGGTTGAGTCGTGACCTGAGGCTGACGTATCAGACCCTTGAGTTTGACGAAGAAAATTTTCAGTGGGTTCAGGTAGAAAAGACTGAGTCGATTGAGGGCTTCAGTGACGAAACGACCCATTGCGACGCGCCGCTTTGTCAGACGGATTTCACTCTCGAAGGCGATCGCTTTATGCGTCAGTGGGGGCTCGGCGAAACCGTTACATCTCCTGTCTATGACCCTTGGGCAGTGGAGGTCAGGAGCCGCGCCGTTCAACTCGATGAGGAACATGACAATCAGGTTAGGGTAGATGCTGCCCTCGGTGGCTCCGGCCCAGCCGAGATTTCATTTCAGGGAGCGGTGACTGACGCCGCTATTTTCCATGAATGGGAACTCGCCCGCGACTCGGAATTCAATCAGGTCTTTATGCGCTCTACCGACCTCGATTTTACCTATAATTTCCGCGAATTCGGAACCGTTTATGCCCGCTTGAATGTAGCCAATGAAGATGCTTCATGTGAGACGTCGGGCGACTCTTTCGAGGTCTTTATCGGCGAGTCGCAACTCAAGTGTCCCAACGCCTTCTCGCCCGGTGCGTCCGAGGGGATAAACGACGAGTGGAAAGTAAGTTACAAGTCTATAATAGAATTTGACTGCTATATATTTGATCGCCACGGACGTCAGTTAGCCCACCTGACCGAGCCCTCGCAAGGTTGGGACGGTAAGCGCAACGGCAAGGTCGTTGGCCCCGGAGTGTATTTTTACGTAATCCGCGCCAAGGGGGCTGACGGTCGCAAATATAATCTGAAAGGAGACATAAACGTCGTTGGCCATAAAGGCAGTCGGTCCTCATCATCTTCTTCGAGCAATGAAACGGAGTGACTTTGAAATTATGGCGCCCGTGGGGTCGCCCGAATCTCTTCGGGCGGCGATTCATTCAGGCGCCAATGCCGTATATTTTGGAATCCAGGGACTGAATATGCGCTCCCGAGCCGCCGTCAATTTTACGATTGATGACCTTCGGGAGATTGTAAATGAGTGTGACGCAGCAGGCGTAAGAACGTATCTGACCGTCAACACCATTTTATATAATGACGATTTGGCGAAGATGCGTTCCATCGTCGATGCGGCGAAATCGGCCGGCATATCAGCCATTATTGCATCTGATATTGCCGCGATTCTCTATGCGCGCTCGCAGGGCGTGGAAGTACATATTTCGACCCAGGCCAATATCTCAAACATCGAGGCTGTAAGGTTTTACGCGCAGTTTGCCGATACCGTCGTGCTTTCCCGCGAACTCAATCTCGACCAGGTCAGTGAGATTCATCGCGCTATTGTTGACGAAAATATCTGCGGGCCTTCGGGCAAGCCGGTCAAGATTGAAATGTTTTGCCATGGCGCCCTGTGTATGGCCGTCAGCGGGAAATGCTATCTGAGTCTCCACGAAAAGAACTCGTCGGCCAACCGGGGTTCCTGCACTCAGATTTGCCGCCGCAGTTATACCGTGCGCGACAAGGAGACCGGCGAAGAACTTGAAATTGACAATCAATACATTATGTCGCCCAAGGACCTGAAGACCATTCATTTCCTCAACCGGATGGTCGACGCCGGAGTCTCGGTCTTTAAAATCGAAGGGCGTGCGCGCGGAGCCGAATATGTTGCCGAGGCCGTTGAGTGTTATTCGGAGGCGCTGACGGCTATTTGTGATGGCTCATTCTCAGACGATAAGATTGCCGACTGGGATTTCCGCCTGGACCGCATTTTCAACCGCGGGTTCTGGAACGGCTATTACCTTGGCCAGCGTCTTGGCGAATGGAGTTCGAAATATGGGTCGTCGGCAACGCGCACTAAACGCTATTGTGCAAAGTGCACCAAGTATTTCTCAAAACTCAGAGTAGGGGAGTTCCTGATGGAAACAGGCGAACTGCATAAAGGCGACGAAATTGTTATTATCGGCCCCACCACAGGCTCGATTATCCTGACTTTAAGCGAGATGCACCTTGATTCCGGCCCGACTGATACGGTTCGCAAGGGCGACTTGTTTTCGATAAAAGTACCTGAAAAGGTCCGATTGTCAGATAAACTTTATTTTTGGGAGGTTAACGACCGATGAGCCGCTCTTTTCTTTTTGATCTTGACGGGGTCCTGATTGACAGCGAGGGCCTTTATACGCGCTTTTGGGCCGAAACCGAGCGTGAGTTTCCTACGGGCATTGAAGATTTTGCCCACAAAATCAAGGGGACGAACCTCAAGAGCATTATGAACTATTTCAGCGAGGAAGACCGTCCGAAGATTCTTGCGAAAATCTACGATTTTGACAGTCATCTGACCTACGAACCCTTTCCCGGGGCCGAAGACCTCCTGAAACTGCTTAAAGCCAATGGGGTGAAGACGGCGCTCGTGACCAGTTCCAACTCTGAGAAGATGGAGCAATTCCATAAGGTCCTCCCTCAGTTCAAGGAGTATTTCGACGTGATTATCGACGGCTCTATGGTCAGTCGCGGCAAGCCTGACCCCGAAGGCTATCTGCTTGCGGCAAAAGCGCTTGGCGAGGCCCCCGAGGATTGTATAGTCGTTGAAGATTCGCTCCAGGGAGTTATGGCCGGGAAAAATGCCGGCGCAGAAGTCTGGGGGCTATATACGACGCTGCCCCGCGAAATAATCGCAGGGCATGCCGATAAAGTTTTCAGTAATATAGCCGAGGTTTATGCCTCGCTTGCGTAATTTAGGATTTCAGGGCTTTTGATTTCTACGCCGAATTGTCGGGCTTTGGCAATGATAGCCTTGGCCAATTCAGGGCGCAGATTTTCAGGACAATAGCGGAAATATGCCTCCGCAGCCCTTACATGATCCGCATCGGGCATCGGGTATTCCCTGCGCTCAGGGAGTCCGAAATCCGATGCGGGCATCATTTTTTTCTCTTCAGCGTCGAGTCTCATCAGAAGGCATATTTGAAACCGACCTGTACGAGACCTTGGGCGCCGAAACCGAGTTCGCCAAACATGTAGGCGTGGGGGGTAAACGAAACTTCAGCACCGATAGGTGAAATCTGGCCTGCGAAGTAGCCCTTGTTGTAACTGTCCTGATACTTAGGCATCATATGGGCAATCACGGCGCCGGCACCGGCGTGGCCATAGAGGTTTACAATGCTGTTGTGCCAATAGTCAACCTTCACGTTGAGCATAATGGCGTGGTAGCCGACCTTGCTCTTGAGGTTATAGGTTCCCAAATCGGGTAAATCATAGGCGGCGGCAGGGGTAAACTGGCTTGAATACGTGTAACTCGGACCAACCTTTACACCCTTTGCGACAGGGAGGTAGAGGCTTACGTTCACTGCACCCCAAGCATTGTTTGTCTTGTCAAATCCTTTGTGGTTATTGACGGCGTCCATCTGAGTGTAACCGCCATAACTGATAGCCACTTCTTGAGCGGCAGCCCCGGCTGCTATACCAAGCATCATAGCGAGGGCAATCATTGTCTTTTTCATAAATAAACGATTAAAATGTTAAGTTATTTTTTACTACTATAACACGATTTGACTAAAAAAAGTTGAAATTTAAGACTAAATTATTTGCGAGATTAAAAAATTATTACTAACTTTGCATTTCCTAAGCACAATAAAAAACTATCTAATAACTTTAAAACCCCATATTTGCCTATCGCCCAACTGCTACTCCTAATTAAAACTTAAGAGACTTTAGAAATGCAGCAGAATCTGACTAAGCGTACCGACCGTGAGTTGGTACTGGCTTATGCCAACGGCGACAATGCAGCCTTTGATGCCCTCCTTAACCGGCACCAGAAAGGCGTATTTGACTATATTCGCCATACTGTAAAGGATAATGACCTTGCGAACGATATTTTTCAGGAAACGTTTGTGAAGGCCATCACTACCATACGCCAGGGCCGTTATGAAGATAACGGCAAGTTCGGCGCGTGGCTTAATCGTGTGGCTCATAACCTCATTATTGACCATTTCCGCCGCAACAAGAGCGAGAACACCCTGAGCAACGATGCGGCCGAGCAGGATCTCCTTAATAATAAGGACCTCTGCGAGGGTTCAGTTGAAGACAGCCTCATGCAACTTCAGTTGACTGAAGATATCCGCAAGATGATTCACACTCTGCCCGAAGAGCAGCGCCGCGTCCTGATGATGCGAATCTATCGCGACATGTCGTTCAAGGAAATCGCGGAAGAGACCGGCGTCAGCATCAATACGGCCCTTGGACGTATGCGTTACGCTCTGCGAAATATGCGCCGTCTGGCCGACGAGACCCGCTTGCTTGAAGCCGTCTGAAACGGTGCGATAGAGTGAGTTCTCAAAAAAATAGCAAAAAAAGTTGCATTGTTTTGAAAAAATATGTAACTTTGCATATTATGAAAAGAACTCTACGCATATTTTTGATGACTATATGCCTCTGCGGACTCGGCTCGGCAGAGGGTTATCTCTTTGCTGCTGAGCGGATTGAGAATGTTGCAAGCGACGCTAAGGTTACTCCCGTCAGCGGAGGAATCGAGGTATCGGCCGTTGAGTCGACCCGCTTCGAAGTGTATTCTATCACCGGACAGCAGATTAAGGTTGTGACCGTCAGCGGCGAGTCGCAGACCATTGACCTTCCCAACGGATGCTACATTGTGCGTACGCCCCAATGGTCGAAGAAGGTTATTGTCAAGTAAATTCATTTCTAACTTCTTGTACTTAAAGAGATTGATTGCAGTGAAACTTAGTCTCACTGCAATTATTTTTATCGAAACCAATCGTTATGATATTGAAAGTTAACGACGTCAGCAAGACGTTTACCGGTCATCAGGCCCTCGACAGGGTTAGCCTTGAGGTCCCCCGCGGGTCAATCTACGGATTGTTGGGCCCGAACGGCGCCGGAAAAACTACTCTTATCCGAATTATTACCCACATTACCGCCCCCGATTCCGGTTCCGTAATTTTCGATGGCCATACGCTTACTCAGGCCGATACCGCCCATATTGGCTATCTGCCCGAAGAGCGTGGCCTTTATAAGAAGATGAAGGTAGGCGATCAGGCAATGTTTTTTGCGCGCCTCAAGGGCTTGAGCAAGCGCGACGCCGAGCAGCGCCTTCGCGGCTGGTTCGAGCATCTTGGAATCTCCGACTGGTGGAACAAGAAGGTATCGGAACTATCCAAGGGTATGGCCCAAAAGGTGCAGTTTATCGTTACGGTGCTCCACGAACCCAAGTTGCTGATTTTTGACGAACCCTTTTCCGGCTTTGACCCGCTGAACGCTCAGGTGCTTAAGGATGAGATTCTCAGACTGCGCGACCTCGGCGCCACGATTATCTTCTCGACCCACAATATGAGTTCCGTCGAAGAGATATGTGATAGTTTCACTCTTATAAATAAAAGTCATAATATCCTTTCGGGCAAGGTCTCGGAGGTTAAACGCGACTTTGCGCAGGGGCGCTATGACTTCCTCATTGAGGGGGATACGACCCGACTGGTGCCGGTCCTTATGCCGATGGTCGAGAGCCATAGTTTTCTGGAAGCCGAGGGCGGCCGCACGCGCTTGAGTGTCAAACTCAACGACGGAGTGAACCTCCGCGACGCAATCGCAGCCGTCAACGACCGTGCAACCCTCGTGGGGCTTCAGGAGAATCTGCCCACGATGAACGATATTTTTATTTCTGCTGTAAATAAAGCCAATCAACAATGAGCCAGTCTGTTACTTCTATCATTATTCGGCGCGAATATATGGAGCGCGTCTCCAAGAAGAGTTTTATAATCACGACTATTCTTGTCCCGATTTTGATGCTCGCAATGGCGCTCCTTCCTACGGTCATTATGCTGTTTGCAACGGGCGAAACCAAGACTATTGCCGTTGTTGACGACTCCGGCATTGTTCTTCCGCAACTGAAATCGACCGACGATGTTAAGTTTATCGACGCGTGGACCTCACAGGAAGAGATGCTTTCAAACGATTCAATCTATGGCGTCCTTGTCATTGACCGTAATATCGTCAAGCGCAATTCGGGCCTTAAATTGCTGACTCCTAACGCAGCCTCGGTTAACATCGAGAGCGAAATAACCGGTCAGGTCAATAAGATTATCGAGACGGAGAAACTTAAAGCCTACGATATTGATAATCTGGATAATATCCTCAGTGAGGTGAAGACCTCCATTGCACTCCAGACTCTCCGGACCGACGCCAGCGGCGAGGAGGGCGAGAGCCAGAGTGCCGCAATCAGTTCGGCTGTAGGCACTATTCTGAACTTCCTGCTCTATATGTTCCTGCTGATGTATGGCAGCCTCGTGATGAACTCTATAATTGAAGAGAAGAATAATCGCGTGCTGGAGATTGTGGTAAGTTCGATAAATCCGAAGTCGTTGATGCTTGGAAAAATAGTCGGGGTGGGGCTTGTGGCTCTGACTCAGATTGTTATCTGGGCTGTCATTATGTTCGGAATCTCAACCCTGCTGCTGCCTTCGCTTATCCCTGCGGATATGATGGCTGAGGCTCAGGCCGTCAATGCCGGTACGGCCGATATGGCTTCGGTTACGATTGATACGGACCTTGCGATGGCCCTCGGGATGTTCACCAATGTTGGCTTCGTTATGAAGATTATGGGGCTGCTGATGCTTTTCCTTATTGGCGGCTACCTCATTTATGCTTCTATTTTTGCTGCTATCGGTGCGTCGGTCGATAATATCCAGGATGCTTCTCAACTGCAGACAATCGGCCTTATTCCTATCTTTATAGGCCTCTTTGCGAGCCTTGCCGTGATAGCCGATCCGAACAGCACGTTTGCCGTCGTTATGTCGCTTATACCCTTCACGTCGCCTATGGTGATGATGGCCCGAGTACCTTTCGACGTTCCCGCATGGCAGATTATTGTTTCGCTCGTGCTCCTCTATCTGACTATTGTCTTTATGATCTGGCTCGCTGCTAAAATCTACCGTATCGGAATCTTCATGTACGGTAAGAAACCGACCGTGCGCGACCTAATCCGTTGGGCCCGCTATAAGTAAGTTAGCCCTCCATAAAATTTACCCCGCCCTGTTGGAGATATTCCGAACAGGGCGGGGCTTTTTATAAGGTTGAAGTTAGATTAGTTGCGGTTTGAGCCGAAGATGCGGAGAAGGTAGATGAAGAGGTTGATGAAGTCGAGATAGAGGCTCAGGGCGCCGATAGTAGCGAGATGGCCGGCGCTGCTGGCAGGAAGTTGTTCAGCCATAGTCTTGATTTGCTGAGTATCCCAGGCGGTGAGGCCTACAAAGATAATCACGCCGGCAATCGAAATAATCCAATCGAGAGTTGAACTGTGCATAAAGAAGTTAACCACGATGCAGATAATCAAGCCCCAAAGAGCCATATACAGAAGAGAACCAATCTTTGAGAGGTCTTGCTTGGTAGTATAGCCGAAAATGGTCATACCGCCGAAGGTTCCGGCCGTGATAAAGAAGGTTTTGGCAATGGACGCTCCCGTGTAGACAACGAAGATTGAACTTAGCGCCAGGCCGTTGATTATGGCAAATAGATAGAAGAGCGCGGCGGCCGAGGCTGAACTCATCTTTGTCAGGCGGGCGCTCAGGAAGATTACAATACCGATTTCGAGAATGAACAGGCCCCAGTAGACAAACGGGTGGGTAGCCATATAGTAAACGAAGCCCTGAGTGTTAGCGAGAAGCGAAACGAGGGCGGTCACAATCAATCCGAAGGTCATACGGAGGTAGACGCCCTTCATCACGGTCGAAACGCGCTGTGAGAGCGAGAAGTCACTGCCGGCATATTGCGGCATGTCATATGGATAATTATTCATAGTTGAAAAATAAATGGTTAATATTCAGTTTGATGAATTTACATTCTATCAACAACTCCGATGCCTAAGAGGTTCAACGCCGTGCGGACAACCGAGGCCGTGGTTTTGCAGAGTTGAAGTCGAAGTGAACGCAGAGCCGGGTCTTCTTCCTTCAGGATAGAGCAGTCATGGTAGAACTGGTTATACTCCTTGACGAGGTCGTAGACATAGTTGGCAATTAGAGCGGGAGAGTAGGTTCGTCCTGCTTCCTGTACAACCGAGGGGAAGTCGGCCAGACGCTGAATAAGCGTGATTTCGCGTTCGCCGGGTTCAGCGGTAGTGTAGTCACCAATTGTCAGACCGGCCTCTTCAGCCTTGCGGAGAATCGAGCAGATTCGAGCGTAGGTATATTGCACGAACGGTCCGGTGTTGCCGTTGAAGTCGATGCTCTCGGCCGGATTGAAGGTGATGTTCTTGCGGGGGTCTACTTTCAGCAGGAAGTACTTGAGGGCTCCAAGGCCAACAACTTCGGCCACATTGGCGGCTTCCTCGGGGGTGAGGCCGTCAAGTTTTCCAAGTTCATCGGAAACACGCCGGGCATCGGCTACCATATCTTCCATAAGGTCGTCGGCATCAACAACCGTACCTTCGCGCGATTTCATCTTACCGTTGGGGAGTTCGACCATTCCGTACGAGAAGTGAACGAGGTCTTTGCCCCATTCGAAGCCGAGTTTGTCGAGCAGCAGCGAAAGCACCTGGAAATGATAGTTCTGTTCGTTGCCGACAACGTAGATCATCTTCGAAATAGGGTAGTCCTGATAGCGCAGTTTGGCCGTACCGATATCTTGCGTCATATAAACGGAGGTGCCGTCGGCGCGCAAAAGGAGTTTATGGTCGAGGCCGTCGGCAGTCAGGTCAGCCCAAACGGAACCGTCGTCCTTGCGATACATAATTCCTTTTTCAAGGCCTTCGAGCACTTTTTCCTTGCCTTCCAGATAGGTCTGGCTCTCATAGTATATTTTGTCGAACCCTAC
>CAYUGU010000044.1:0-16894 GCA_964444345.1 uncultured Bacteroides sp. | reverse complement strand
GCTCGGCCATTGACCGCGAAAACAGCGCCGGATTCGGCAAGGATGCCGTCGTGGCTATGTACACTTCGGCCGGCGCAAGCCAGATTCAGAGCCTCGCCTTCAGCCACGACAATGGCGAAACGTTTACCATCTATCCCGGAAATCCGGTGATTACACTCGAAAGCGAGGCCCGCGACCCCAATATGTTTTGGAATCCAGAAACTAAGGAGTGGACTCTGGTGCTCGCCCACGCGCTCGACCGCGAAATGCTGATTTTCACTTCGCCCGACCTCAAGGAGTGGACCCTCCAAAGCAGTTTCGGCAAGGGCCTCGGCGCTCAGGAGGGCGTCTGGGAGTGTCCGGACCTGCTCGAACTCCCCGTGGAGGGCACTGACCTCAAAAAATGGGTGCTCCTGTGCAACATCAACCCCGGAGGCCCCTTTGGCGGCAGCGGTATTCAGTATTTCGTCGGCGACTTTGACGGCAAAACCTTCACGGTTGATACTGACGGCAACGGCAATGTCCCCACAAAATGGCTCGACTACGGCAAGGACAACTACGCCGTGGTCAGTTGGAGCGACGCCCCCGACAATCGCCACCCCGTAATCGGATGGATGAGCAACTGGCAGTATGCCGCCGAAGTCCCGACCCAACAATTCCGCTCGGCCAACACCCTGCCGCGCGACCTCAGCCTCTTCAAGGGGCGCGACGGCGAGTTTTACATCGTTTCAGCCCCCTCGCCCGAACTTACCTCCCTGCGCGGTAAACTGACGGTCAATAAACCCTCCGTAGCCATCGGCGGAAAAGCAAAATCTTTTGACTTGCCCGCGGAAAATGACGGCATCTGCGAAATCATCCTCGACCTTGAGCCCGGAAAGGCCGGCTCTATCTCCCTGACCCTCAGCAACGACAAGGGCGAAAAAGCCGTAATGACCTATGCACCGGGTTATGAAACCCTGTCGTTTGACCGCCGCGAAAGCGGAATGGTGGATTTCAGCCAGGATTTCCCCGCCGTGACCACCACCCCGACGTTCGCCGACGGCCAATCGCTCCCCGTGCGCATCTTCGTTGACCGCGCAAGCGTCGAAGTCTTCGCCAATGGCGGCAAGGGCGTAATGACCAACCTCGTCTTCCCCTCCTCTCCTTATAATAAAATCTCAATCACTACCGACGGCGGAAACGCAAAAGTGAAAAATCTGAAAATTTATTCTATCACCCCCGAAAAATAACTATCCCCCAAAAAATGGAAAACAACAACAATCTCGTCTCCGACCGCAAGGGCCACGTCGTGCAGATGATTCCCGTGATGCTCTGCTTCTTCGCCATGGGTTTCGTTGACCTCGTCGGCACCGCCTCCAACTACGTCCAGAAAGACCTTGGGCTAACTGACTCCCAGGCCAATCTCTTCCCCTCGTTAGTATTCTTCTGGTTCCTTATTTTCTCCGTGCCCACGGGCATGCTGATGAACAAAATCGGACGCAAACGCACTGTGCTCATCAGTCTTATCGTGACGGCCATCTCGCTGATTATCCCCGTGGCCGGCGATAGTTATAACGTCATGCTCATCTCGTTCTCCCTTCTGGGCATCGGCAACGCCATAATGCAGACCTCGCTTAACCCCTTGGTAACCAACCTTATCAGCGGCGACAAACTCGCCTCTACCCTCACCTTCGGCCAGTTTGTCAAGGCCATCGCCTCCTTCCTGGCGCCGATTTTGGCCGCTTGGGGCGCAACCACCTATCTTCCCACCTTCGGCCTCGGCTGGAGAGCCCTGTTCGCAATTTATGCCGTCATCAGCATCCTCTCAATCTCCCTGCTGGCCGCAACCCCCATTCAAGAGGAACGCCCCGACAAGGCCTCCGGTATCGGCGAGTGCATCAAACTGCTCGGACGCCCCTTCATCCTCCTCTGCTTCTTAGGGATTATGTGTCACGTCGGTATTGACGTAGGCACCAACACCACCGCCCCCAAAATCATCATGGAGCGCCTCAGCCTCCCCCTCGAAGAAGCCGGGTTTGCAACCGGAATATACTTCATTTTCCGCACTATCGGCTGCTTCCTCGGGGCCTTCCTGCTCCGCTCTATGTCGCCCAAACTCTTCTTCGGCATCAGCGTGGCCATGATGCTTGCCGCCATGGTCATTCTCTTCGTTTCCCACGCCCTGCTCCCCATCTACATCGGCATCGCCCTCATCGGCTTCGGCAACTCCAACGTCTTCTCCGTAATCTTCTCTCAAGCCCTTATTCAGACCCCCACCGAAAAAAATGAAGTCTCCGGCCTGATGATTATGGGCCTCTTTGGCGGCACAATCTTCCCCCTGGCCATGGGCTATGCCGCCGACGCCGTAGGCCAAGTTGGCGCCGTCGCCGTAATGACCGTCGGAGTTGTCTATCTGCTTTACTACACCCTCAAAATCAAATAAATCAAAACCATGAAAGGAAATGTAATTGGAATGGGAGAAGCCCTCTGGGACATCCTCCCCGAAGGCAAAAAAATTGGTGGTGCCCCCGCCAATTTCGCCTACCACGTCTCGCAATTCGGTCTCCCCTCCTGCGTAATCAGCGCCGTTGGCCCTGACCCTCTCGGCAAAGAAATCATCCAAAACTTTGACTCCAAAGCCCTGACCCATCGGATTGCCGAGGTTCCCTACCCGACCGGAACCGTGCAAGTCGAAATAGACCAGGCCGGAGTCCCCCAATACGAAATCAAAGAAAACGTAGCCTGGGATAACATCCCCTTCACCCCCGAACTCGAACAACTGGCAAAAAACACCAAAGCAGTCTGCTTCGGCTCCCTCGCCCAGCGAAACATCGTCTCCCGAACCACCATCAACAGTTTCCTCGACGCCATTCCCGCCGACAATGATCCCCTCATCGTCTTTGACGTCAACCTCCGCCAAGGATTCTACAACAAGGAAATCCTTTGTAACTCCATGGAGCGATGCAACATACTCAAAATCAACGACGAAGAACTCGTCATCGTCAGCCGTATGTTCGGATACCCCGGCATTGACCTCCAAGACAAATGCTGGATTCTTCTGGGTAAATACAACCTCAAGATGCTCATCCTGACCTGCGGAATCAACGGCAGTTACGTCTTTACCCCCGGCAACGTCTCCTTCCAGCCCACGCCTAAAGTTGAAGTAGCCGACACCGTAGGCGCCGGCGATTCATTCACCGCAGCCTTCATCGCTTCCATCCTCAAAGGGAAATCAGTCCGCGAAGCCCACACCTGCGCCGTCCAAACCTCCGCCTCCGTCTGCACAAAAAAAGGCGCCATGCCCCCTCTTCCCCCCGAATTAACCGCCTAATCTCCCCTCCCCGCAAAAAGGGTGTTGCAGAACTGCAAAAACGCGTATTAACCGGGATTTGCACGCGCCCTCGCGTGGCACTTCCCGGTTAATACCGAGATGCTTTGCTTGATACAAAGCCCTCTCATGCTTTATTCTCCTGCGCACGATCATTCTAAGCGATGCTAATTAAAGAAAACTCAAGATTTTTGTTTTTAATTATTTACAGCGCTTATGAGTCAACACCTTGCTAAATTTCGCAAAAACTTCCTTGATGTCAACGATGATTGGCGGAGGTGATGATTGACAGGGTGCGGGGGTCGCGGTTGCCGGAGTAGAACTTTTCGAGCACTTGGGAGAAGATTGAGTCGGGGGCTACGGCGTCGAAAAGCGTCATCGAGGAGCAAAGTTTCTTACTGTCAATTCCTCCGAACACTTGCGCGGCATCGTCCGTGGGCAGATTGAGAATTGTCGTCGCAACCTCCTTGAGCCGTTGGCCCAAAACGGGGTGTTCGAAATAGGCTGCGGCCTCATCGATTCCTGAGATTCCATAGAATTCTGAATTATTGGAAAAGCCTAAATGCTTTAGTTGCGGGAAGATATACCACATCCAATGGGAGTGCTTCCGCCCCTCCTGCAATTCTCTCAACGCCGTCGGATAAACATCCGCCTGCGCTTCCAAAAAACGGGTCAAATTATACCGGTCTGCCATACAATTATATTTTACTGCTTGCAAATATACAAAAAAACTGAATAACCTAACAGGGGCGGCGGGTGAATTTCCGTATGCCGGAGCGGGTAAGCAGATTCTCATCGAGCGCAATGGTCAGGCTGTAAAGCGGAAAGGCGAGGAGCGGGCAGTCGGCTCGGGCGGAGTGAATCAGGTAGACGTCGCGGATATTTTCGGCGTCGGAAAGCACATCGGCGAGCCTCTCCTGCGTCGGATTGCCGGGCTCCGTAGGCTTGAAATCCAAGGGAATGGCATAGAGGGGATGACGCTCGGAAACTTCCAACTCCATAAGCGATTGGGGCGGGAGGTCGGCGGCCGACGCGACTTCATAATGGAATTGGTCAGCCTCCCTTTCGCGAACGGCAAACCGCCCGGGTTGCCAATCGTAAACGTAGAGATAGCGGCCGTCGCGCCCCACCAGGTTGTTTTGTCGGTCAATAATCTCGGGAGCGGTGTTTTCCAGGAATAAAGATTGAGGGCTTGCGGGATTATAAAGGTCGCTCAGCAACGCCCGGAAGCGCCCGTAGCGATCATCGTCGCGCTCCAGTCGCTCCCAAGCGCGCCAATTGAACCATGCGGGAAGGCCTAATGAGCCTTCAATGAAGTCGAGGCGGCAGAGTTCGCCCGTGGTCTCGCTGCCCGCGCCGCCCGCAAGTCCCGTGGCAATCATTGTGCGGTCAACGGGCTTTTCGGGCGCGAGAATAAGCCTAAGGCTCGCCTCGGGAGCCGGCATTATAAACGTATCCAATGCCTCCGGGTCCTCCTCAATCCTGAACTTAAATTCATAGGGACGGAGGCGCCAGACGTGGCCGTCGGACTCATAGCAGAAAGCCAATTCGCTATAGGGCGGGAAAATCCAAAAACGATTCCGGCCGTTATCGCCATCGTCAATCCATATTCCGTTCATTAGCAGAGATATAAACTGGCCGTCCGACTGCCGCAGCGCCTCGGCCCGCGCAACAGACCGGCAAGCCGACGTAATCCGCCCCAAAGCCTCAAACATTGCCAGCGGAGTGCACTCGCTCAGATTCTCCCGCTTGCCCGTGCGCCCCTCGATTAGTCCAAGCAACTCGTCGAAGACCAACGGCTTGTCCAAAGCCCCGAGGCGCGGCGTGTCATCCCTGAGCGTCCGAATCAGGTCGCGCAAGCGCCCGAGCGCCTCCAGAGTCTCGGAGTCGCGAATGTCGCGCCCTCGCGAATTCTCTCTGAATGGACGCAATATCCCATAGGCGAAAAGCAGGATTATCCGGACGTCCACCGCCGGCGCCTCCTCCACTCCCTCCGGAAAAAACTCCCTCAGGAGCCGGGCGTCATCGCTCCGGATTCCAAACTTAAAAACCTCATCGTTTGTCAGCCGCCGCCCCGGAGCCGCATAAAGCCTAAACATCATTCGGCAAAACTTCCGCCGCGACGCCAACTGCGAGCGGTCGCCCCAGTCCAGGGACAGATAAACCCGCGAAGCCTCCCGATAAGCCTCGATTATATCCTCCAGGGCCATACCGGTCACCTTCGACGCCTCGGCCGCCAACGCGCTGAAATACATCTCCATATCGCGCGCCGACTCCCGATTGTTCACCACCGTCTCAAACGAAACGCCAACGGCCCGGCGAAACTCAGCCTCCGACCGAAAAAGCAACCGCAACCTGTAGGCCACGGAAATAAGTTCATATTTATTCGGCTTCTCCATCATTAAAACTACTGCGAAAAAATTTCACTGCAAATATAATACAAATCGCCCGAACCATCCCCACCCCTCTGCGCCCCGAATCCAAAAAGTTGCCCCTAACGCCGAAAAATTCCCCCTAACCCCCCTCTTTAAAAACTTTTCGCCCCCGCCGCCCAAAACCCGCTTTGAAAATGCGGCGCCCCACCCTATCTTTGCACCCATAAAACCCAATCCGAACCCGGATACTTAAAATTTGTTAAAAATGAATAAAAGAGCGCCTAATCAAAAAAATAAGTTTTAACTTTGCAAAACTCAAACGGAAGAGAAATCCCGTTGAGTAAGAAAAGTGTCAAAACTTTCTTTCTCAGTTACATCGAACCGCCAATTCAACTAACAACCTGAGAAAAAGTGAGATTAGACGCTCTTTCTGTTTTTGTCACCCGCGACAATACAGAGGGGCAGTTTACTCTACCCTTATATCATTCAGGTTGTAGGCCTTGGCGGGCCTGATGTAACTATGATTGGAGGATTGATGAATTCCCCTCTTTTCTTATACCCATACCGAACGGCCAAATTAGGGAATCAGAAGGCAGTTAAACCAACACATTCTATGTTTGAAAATTTAATTCACGCGGATCTTCACAAAGTTGCCGAAACTGCACCTGAAGCAATCGGAGAAATGAAGGTAGAAAAAAGTCGGTGATTCACTCGACAATATGCTAAACAAAACCAAAAATAACAATGACTCATCCCATTACTCTAAGCGCAATATTCGCGGAGAACAAAGGAGAACTTGCCTCGACTCTTTCAGGGCTTACCTTGCCGAAAGACATTCAAGAAATTCAGAACCGGATTTCATTGTTCCTTAATAAAGTATGCGATGAAAACAACGAGTTTCGGCAGAACTTGACTCAAAGCGAGGACTATATCCTTCAGGCAGCACTTTCAATGCTTAATGCTCAGCGCGATATGGTTTCGGCATTAAGCACCATTCCGGAAATCGAAACAAAACTGACTGCAAAGTCGCTACCTGAAAATTCCGCTCAGAATACTCATAATCGAATCAATAATCCACCCATCCCGGCGAAAAGTGCATTGCTTGGAAGCAGTGGGGGCGCCTTGATTGGGAAAATCGTTTTCGGTGGCTGGGGGGCAGTTTTCGGAGCGATTGCTGGAACCTCCATCGCACTGTATCTGTCGCAGCAAAAATCGGTAAAGAGAGTCCCTCCCGCCATAGATAGTCTTCCCGCTTCGGCAGTAGAAACGAAAATCGTAGAAGTTCCCGTCAATACGGAGGCTCTACTCAATGTTGTCGCACAATTGTGCGAGAGCCTCGACAATCTAGTAGCAACATTCCGCGCACAAATTCAACGGGTAATCAACAAATACGAATCTCAGGAAAAGCCTACAATTGAGCGTGAATACCGCACCCTTCTCGAAGGCATCCAATCGCTTCTCGGCTACAAGAGAGGCCACAATCCCTCAGAAGAGAAATATATTGGCAACCTACAAGAGCGCATTGAAGAACTTGCCGAACTTCTCGACAACTACAACCTTGAAGCAGTAGATTATAATGAGGAGAAATCCGCATGGTTTGACGCGGTCGAAAGCGAAAAAGCAACAGATACAAAATTAGTTGCACCTGCAATTGTAAAGAACGGCGTTCTCGTCATTAAAGGAAAAGTATTTGTTCCCAAAAGATGAACAACAAAGAAATTCTGATATACAGTAGTATCGTAGAACCCGTTAAAGAATTTATCATAAAGAGAGATAAAATGAATAAGTCAAAAATCGAATACGTGATTGGCATTGATCTGGGCCACGGAGAGACCTCTGCGGCAATATGCCCCTTGCAGTGGGATAAACCTCACGACCAGGTTGAGCCGGCTAAAGATCTGGAGATGGAGCCTAACCGCAAGGTCATTCCCTCGGCTATCACAATAACTTCCGACGGGACAGCCAAGATAGGTACAGCCGCGTTCGACCCCAATATCCTTAAACAGGCTCATGTGCATGTCTGCTTCAAGAAAAAACCGGAAGACATCAATGGAGAGAGCGAAAAACTTATGATACGCTACATGCAAGAAGTCTATCGTAAAATTCGCGAAAACAACGGAGGTATGCTTACAGATTCCAACCACCTTGTATATATCGCAACGCCCTCCGGCTGGGATGCGCAGTCGCAAGACCTATATCTTAAAATGGCTGAGAAAGCCGGAATTCCGATGGGCGGTATAACGAAAGAGTCCCGTGCAGCCTTTGCTCGCGCTCAACATGATCCGACGGCCAACCTCGGTCGAAACATCGAAAAGGGAGCCATTGTATTCGATATGGGTTCTTCAACTCTCGACTTTACCTACAAGAACGCCAACTTGTCAAAGCCGATTGACTTCGGATACGATTGCGGCGCGTCTGCTGTAGAAAAAGCCATGTTCAAGGCTATCGAATCAACCAATGAAGCAATCCGCGAATTCCGCGATAAATACTCCGACTTGGTTGACTATCTTCTCTTTGAAGTGCGACGCGCCAAAGAGGAAATATACTTCGATACGACACGCAAATACAAGAAAACAATCAACTTTGAGGACATCGTCGATGACGAAGACCTCGAGGATGAGCGTTTCCGACTAAAATATGAATCGGGCGAACTGGATGAGTTCCTTGAGGCGGAAGGATATCTCAATTCAATCCGCAATGCTATGCGCGACTTTCTCAACAACCATATCCCCGGGCAGAATATATACGGAGTTTTTCTTACCGGAGGCGCCTCTCGCATGAGTTTCATCAAGCCTCTGGTGACCGAATGTTGGAGCGTACCCGTAGAAAAAATATTTCGTGACCAAGATCCGTCGCTTACAATCTCGGAAGGAGTGGCCGAAGTAGCCCGCGCCGACCTGCGCACTGCCGATCTGGACACAGAACTCGAGCCCCTTTTCAGAAAAGTTAATGGCGCGATAATATACGACGCGTTTGTAGAGCAGTTCGGGAGTGATCTCTCGGGTGCAATTATCAATAAGGTTGATGAAACTATCTGCAAATGGAGAGATTCTTCAAGCGACCAAAGCCTTAATCAACTAAATAGTCAAATAAAATTGACTGTCAATGAATGGGTCAAAATCGGCTCCGCCGAGGTTACCGATTATGTAGAAGGCGCATTGGCTGAGCAGACTCAAGAACTACGAAAAAAAGTCGATGACATTGTCGCCGCCTACACCAGTCAGGGAACGGATATTGAATTGCCCGACCTCGAGAACCTTCAATTGCTCAACACAAATACCAGCATCAATATGGATTCGGTGATCAAGGAACTCGCAACGTCAATTGAAACCGAAAGTAACAATTGGAGCGGAGTAATTGCCGGAGCCGGAGTTGGCGCTGCTGTTGCTATGATAATGGGCGGTCCCCTCACTTGGATCATCGGTGGCGGAGCCTTGATTGGTAAATACCTGTTTGGCAAAACCGAGACCGAAGCAGAAAAGAAGAAAAAAACTATGGAAAAGAAATTGTCAGCCGATGAGCGGGCACAAGTAGTCTCTGCGCTAAGCGAAAAATGGGACGGTATTCAACAGACTATTACCAATGCCGTGTTCAATTCTCTGCGCAAGGATTCTCAATCCAAGCAAGATCTGTCGAAAATGGTTGATAATCTCCTTGCGGCATACAAGGAGGCCCTGAAAAAGGCCCGTATTATGGTTGAATAATTAAGACTCTATGGAACAGGATAAACTACAGCGCTTTGAGCCGCTGGCAAATACACTTGCCGCAATAAGCATGGCTCAGTCACTCTCGTTCTGTATGGAGCGCAAGTATCTTAAAAACATCAACGTTGAAAACCAATCGGGTTGCTTCCATCTTAGAGCCGATGCTCCTGTTTCCGATTCCTCGGTTAAATGGATCGCGGTTTCTCAAATAGGTAAACCGATAGATAATTCTGCGGAGAACTGCTTTACTGCGATTCAGAAGATTTTATATTCCTGCTTCTTACCTAAAGAAGTCCAACTGATTTTCCTTGTGTCCGGCCATAATGGAGTCAGCAGTATGCATATAGGCCTACGCTGCCCCGGGAAATCCAATACCCCGCGCAGTCTGGTTAAGAATCTCTGCAACTACATAAAAGGGATTTGGCCGGGTTTGAAAGCCGAGGTGTTGAAAACCGAGGATGAATCATTGGAAAACTTCACCAAAAACATTGGAGGCGAACAATTCGAAAATGTCTTTGCCCTCACCGGAATTCCCTCAATGGAGACCCAATACAAAAGTCTTTATCCCGCCACCGTCGACAAACTAATTGCCGGTCTATCGGGAAGCAAGAACTATGTATATATGGTCATAGCCGACCCATTGGAGACAAGAGACACCGAGGAGATGCTCTATAACTGCCGTGAAATGAACGGGCAGGCTGAATCGCTAAAGTCAATAAATATTACCGAAGGTCTGAATATCAGCGATTCAACAACGGATACCGTAAGCCAAAGCATCTCTGATGCAATCTCCTTTTCGGAGAGTGAGAGCACATCAAAAACTCAGGTCGCCCTTGGCAAAAAAGGAAAAGTCGCGTTGAGTATTGCCGGATTTGGACTAGCAGGGACAATTTTCCCCGCGTCGGCGGCAATGTTAGAAGCCGGAGCATCGGCCGGGGCGGCGGCCATAACAGCACTTGCGGGAGAAATCGGATTATCAAGTAGTGTGGTTTCGGCCCTGATCCCCAAAAAAACTGTAACCAAAGGAACGACTCATGGCACCTCCCATACGGAAAATTATGGAACGTCTCATTCATCAGGCCACACTGAGGGCCGATCGCAAAGTATGAGTCGCAATCTGGTTAACAAGCATATTGAGGCTATCAGCGAACATCTCTTCTATCATTCTCGCCGATTCGAAACAGGGAAAGCCACCGGATTATGGAAAGTCGGCGTTTATCTAGCAGGAGATAAAGAGACCGATCTGCAATCGGGAGCCTTGCAACTTCGTTCAACGCTTAGCGGTCAAGAATCAATTTATGAACCTATCCGAATCCATAATATATCCAATGTTATGGATGAAGATAAGGGGAATAAAAATCTGAGAGCATTGAGTTTAGGCGAATTTCAAGCACCGGTAATCAAAGTTGTAAACGATGTCGAAAATTACTTTCAGCATCCGCTGGGGTCGCATTTCAATGACTTGCGGACGGTGCTGACTACCAAAGAATTGTCTTATTTGATAAATTTCCCGCTGCGTTCAGTGCCGGGTATTAGCGTCATCGACAGTTCGCCGGAGTTCAGCCTTAATGTTCAGAAGATTGCCAACTGCGAAACCATAGATTTCGGCAAACTGCTATATGGGGGTACGCCCGTAGAGATTCCTTACTCTCTGACCATTCCCGATCTGGCAAAGCATACGTTGCTTTCGGGCATAAACGGTTCCGGTAAGACCAACACTGTTTTGTCTATCCTTAACAGTTTGGGAGGGAAGATACCGTTCTTAGTCATCGAACCGGCCAAGACCGAGTATGTTGATTGGGCGGCCGATTATAACCGCAAGCATCCTGATAAGCCCATTACCATCTATATGCCGGGCGTCAAGACTTATCGCGACAAAAAGACCCGCCAGGAGGTAAGACTCTCCAAACTCCGCCTGAACCCCTTTGAGCCGGTATGGCTTGACAAGGAGCAGGACCCGAATATTCTTTCTCACATCGACAGGCTTAAATCGACTTTTGCTGCGGCATTCCCGATGTATGATATTCTGCCCGTTCTGATGGAAGACCTGATTTACTCAATCTATCAAAACAAGTCAACCGACTGGCTTAATTCTGAGCCCGTGTTTGGAAAAACTATGCCTCCCACTCTCAATTCAATGAGCGTAGGAGTAGACAAAGTGATTTCCAACCGCCAGTATGAAACCAGAATTGAGCAGAATATGAAAGCCTGCCTGAACACCCGAATTGACTCCCTCAAGCGCGGTTGGAAAGGAGAAATGCTCAATACGGTTCATTCTACACCCTGGGCCGACCTTTTTAAGAAACCGGTTGTTATCAATCTCTCATACGTTGGGGACGACGTTGACAAGAGTTTCTTTATGTCACTGATTCTTCAGTTCCTTTACGAGTATTGTAATGCTTGTGCCGAACTGGGACGTATTGATTTCAACGCCAACGATTGCCGTCATCTTACGGTTATTGAGGAAGCGCACCGCGTAATGATGAAGTGCGACAAACCCGATATGCCTCAGTACAAGACTGCGATGATGTTCTCTAATATGCTCTCCGAAATCAGAGCCTACGGCGAAGGTATGTTCCTCGTTGACCAAGTCCCGACACGTCTTATCCCGGATGCTATCAAAAATACTAATACAAAGATAACGCATCGCCTTGTGGCCGAAGATGACGTAAAGGCTATTTCCGAAGCAATGGGATTGAGCAAAGAGCAAAGGCCTATCATTCCTAAACTTATGGTCGGACAATGTATCGTTTCAACCTCACTCACACCCGACAAACATTGGGTACAAGTGAATAAAACCAAGTAACCGCTATGCTCGAAGATTTCGAAGGAATATCCGACTCCATAAAAGCATCGGATTACACAAAAGACAGTCTTTCGGCTGCTGAAGTTGATTATGTCAATGAGTGTGTTCTGGACGAGAATCCTGCGGATCTTGTTGACCGCATCGATGAACTCTCTTCAGTTCACCCTCCCAAGGGCATTGACAATACGGCAGAATTGGCTGAAATTATCGAACCCATGAAGGACCGGATTGATTCTAAATATCTCGAAGCCCCGGCCGATATTGAACAGATCGAGCAAATAAGCGATTATTTATCCTCCTTAGAAATTCTTGAATATGATAAGTGGATTGAACTATCGCAGTCTCAGCGTCTGGAAACGCTTCAAGAAGCAGAGAATAATATTGCCGAGATTGAACATCGCAACCCCTGCGAAGTAAAGTTGGAGCAAATGGAGTATAACCATTTCGGCTATTTCAATCCGGAGGATAAAACCATTACGCTGAATGCCCTGCATTTAAACGACAACAGTTTGCTGGCATATAAAGATACGCTTGACACGCTTGTTCACGAAGGACGCCACGCATACCAGGACTATAATATGACCGAGCGAGTGGTCCACCCTCGTGGCGGCGAAGTGAACATATGGAAATGGAACGAAAACGAACTCGGCTATCAGACTGCTCTTTTTTGTGGCTTTGAAGCCTACGCTATGCAACCGTTAGAAACTGATGCCCGGGCCTTCGCCGAGGATGTTCTTACTACCTATTTTAATAAAACCGCATAATGGAAGAACCTACGAAAGTACTCATTGACCGAGGATACCCTGAAAAAGCAGCCTTGCAGGTCGCTGAAAAGTTTGCCTCCCTATCCGGTCAGTTCAAAAATGCCGCCCAAGAATGGCTCGCCACCGGAAAGGAGACCGACGTGGCATCCAATGGCTATTCTACAAAGTCTTTGATGGAAGAATTCCCCGGAATGACCTATCCCGCTGCGCTCCTTACCATAGACTGGCTGGAACGTGACCCTGTCAAAGCAAAACAAACCATAAAAAAAGGAATCCGTTAACCATGGCAAAGTTTTTACTTACAGCCCAAAAAACGCTAATTGGCCTTCCAAATAATATGCAAATAACTAAGGGCGAGCAATTTGAAATTAATCTGTCGTCAACTTGCACTTCTCCATTTGGTACGCCGGCCTCACGAAATCAGTGTATCAGGCAGTTAAATAATTATGGCTTTGATTTTTCGGAACATCCGACGTGGTTAAACAGCACTTTCAAGTTTGTCAAAATTTAGGTCGAATAACATTTCCTACAGGTGAATCATTTTGCTTTTATGCAATAATAGATTTTATTTCAACGTTTGAAAGATAATTCGATAAAACAAACTGCAATGAGGAATATTGTCATCTTTCTGCTCCTGGCCGTAGCCCCGGGAATTGCCTCCGCAAAGACTTACAAACTGGAGGGGGCGGTTGGGGGGCTGTATCCGGTGGTGATTGAGTTGGAGGAGAGCGACGGGCGGTTTTTCGGGCGATATGCTTACTTGTCGACCCTCGCTAAGAGCGGAGATATTGACTGCTCGTGGCTTCAGATCATCCCGAGTTATGAGCAGCCGGCGAGTCAATGGGACGTGAGAGACTGCAAGTTGAATCCGGTTGAAACTTGGTATAACGTCACGTTTTCTGATGGCCAACATCTTTCGGCCCGAATGAAAAACGTCAAAGGGAAAACCTACGAAATCAAGGCCAAGGTCACCTCTTCAAGCAACCTGAGCCCCTCGATGACAGACCATTTCAAGAGCCATCTGGGCGAATATCCGTCGGAGTTCCATATGTTCTCCGACCCTTCGATTCAGGACCGATGGGAGGAGATGATGGGCCGGGAGAACTTCGATTACGTTGTGAGCATCTATCAGTCGCAAAGCCCGATTGAGTATAGCCAAAGGATGTTTCATAGCGCGGGGTTCGTGGCCCGGCAATGTTGCGACCCGGCCGTCGCCTGGGCCTACGATACCGACGCCGACGCCTTCTACGTCTGGGTCCGCAAGGACGACAAAGAATACTGGTGGTCCAAAACGGGCCAAATCCCCCTCAAATTCCGCGAGATAGTCGCCGCCCACTAATCAAGTGAGGAGGCTCCGCCGGGAGGTGAGCCGCTCCGTCGGCGCACCTCATTCGCGACGTTTTAGCGACTCCTTTGGGGAGGTCCGTTTGTCCCCAAACGGACCACGGTCCAGCAATTAGGGGACATGGCGCCGGAAATTAACGGCGGCGAGGATGCGGAGGGATTTGGGGAGGAGATTGTTGGCGCGGTTGCCGAGGTTGTTGACCCAGCCGAGAGGGTGGCCGCCATAGGTCAGCAGAGTGAGGCCGCGGGGGGTGTCGGCGGGAAGAGTGACGGCGTCGCGATGAAGAAATCGAAGGGCCGTCTCGCGGTCAACCTCAACCGTCGGGTACCCTTCGGGGTTGAAGTCGGCGCGCAAGGCAAAGGCGTGGGTAGGTATCATTTCGCGCCCTTTCGGCTCGGAGTCGACCGACCCGTAGCGCAGCAGACGCGTCGCCTTGGCGAGTTCTTTTTCAGAGGGCCGGCGCGCCGGAGCGGATTGACCCGGCTTGCGCAAAAGGGCCATATAGAGTCCTTCGCCGCGCACGAGGTGGGGATAGAAATGGCCGTTGACAACTCCGGGCATCGCGGGCAGGGGCAACTGCTCGGCGCCGAGTTCGCGACAGAGCCAATCGACATTCTGCTCATCTTCCTCGGCCGAGAAAGTACACGTAGAGTAAATAAGGAAGCCGCCGGGACGAAGCAGGGGCCAGACGGCCTCAAGAATTTCGCGCTGAAGGGCGGCACAACTGCCGACGAGGGCCGGACTCCATTGGGCCACGGCCTTCGGGTCTTTGCGCATCATCCCCTCGCCCGAGCAGGGGACGTCGGCGGCAATCACGTCGAAGCAGCCGGCAGGCAGGCGACTGAGGCGCTGAGCCGGGCCCACGGTGATAGCGACGTCGGGATAACCCCAGCGCATCAGGTTTTCGTCGAGTGCCGCGGCGCGCGAAGCCTCCGCCTCGTTGGCCACTATGAAAGAGCCGGCGGGGAGGGAGTCAATCGCCGCCGTGGTCTTTCCGCCGGGCGCGGCACAAGCGTCGAGATAACTCACGGGGCGGTCAAGGCCAAGCGACTCAATTACGGCCGACAGGGCCATTGACGAAGGGTCCTGAACATAGTAAAGGCCCTGATGCAAAGCCGGGTCGAAAGTGAACTGAGGCCGCTCGGAAAGATATTCGCCCTGTGCACACCAAGGGACGACGTCGGCGCCCGGGGCGGGACGGCATCCCTTCAGCCGGTTATGGCGAATAGCGACGGAAGGATTGCCCGACGTCAGTTCGTCGAGCAATCCCTCCGGATCAGGTATTGAGTCGCTGCCCAAGATGCGGGCAACGAATTCGTCAGGCAGTTTATTTGTTGTCACAATTGCAACCCTTGTCGCCACACTCGCAGCCTTCGCCGCAGTTGCCGCCATCGCCGCAACCGTTGCAGCCGCAGCCGCCTTGCTGAATGGCAATTTCCTCGGCAGTTGCCTCGCGCACGGCGATAATCTTGCCGATGAGTTTAACGGTCTTGCCGGCCAGAGGATGATTGAAATCCACGGCCACACGGACGGTCTTGTCGTCAACTTCAATCACGGTTGCCGGCACGGGCTGACCCATATTGGTCTGCAGCATAATCTGAGCCTCGGGGTGGATTTTTTCGGTGTCGATTTTGCCGTCGACCTCAAAAATCTCCTTGGGGAGGTTTTCAATGCGGACAAAGTCGTCGTTATACTCGCCGAAGCCCTCGGCCGGGGTGATGGTCACGTCAAAGGTGTCGCCGTCGCGCTTGCCCTCGATTGCGTCGAGCAGCGGGGGGAGCATATTGGGCGTCACGCCAAACACGAACTTCTCAGGGTCGGTTGCGGGGACCTGATGCATCAGTTCCTCGGAGCCGTCGGCCTTCACGTTATAAAGATCATAGGCAATTTCTACATACTTGCCCGGTTCAATTTTCTGTGGCATAATCTTTTCGGTAAATTTTGGTTAGTTAATTTTCTTGTTTTCTATCTTGAAAACGCTTGCACGAGGCTAAAAGTTTACCAAATGATTACGCGCTCAGATTCAGGACGCCACATTGCGTCGCCCTCCTTGATTCCGAAAGCCGTGAAGAAGGGTTCAAGGTTGCGGAGGCTGACGTTCACGCGGAGGTTGCCCAGAGAGTGGACATCGCCCGTGGTGAGCGAGCGGATTTCCTCGTCGCGGATGTTCTGGGCCCAGAGGTTGGCATAGTTCATGTAGAAGACCTGCTCGGGGGTGAAACCGTCGATTTTTGCGGTATTGATGTCTACGCCCTTGGCTTTCTGAGAGTTGCGGAAGGCGGTCATCGCAACGCGCAGGCCGCCCTGGTCGGCAATGTTCTCGCCGAGGGTATACTGGCCGTTGGCGTGGAGGCCGGGAAGAACCTCAACGGCGTCAAACTGTGCAATCAGGCCCTTGGTCAGTTCGTTGAAGGCGGCGGCGTCTTCGGCGGTCCACCAGTCGGTCATGTTGCCGTCCTTGTCGAAGTTACGGCCCTGGTCGTCAAATCCGTGGGTCATTTCGTGGCCGATCACCACGCCGATGCCGCCATAGTTTTCAGCGTCGCTTGCCTCGGGGTCGAAGAAGGGAGCCTGGAGAATCGCGGCGGGGAAGACGATTTCGTTAGCCAGCGGG